>JAEXBH010000040.1 GCA_023394215.1 Bacillota bacterium
TTTATAATGAGTTTATAGACAGGGAAAGGGAACTTATAAACGGTGTTGTTCAAAGAATTGACTACAATAATATTTACATAAACCTTGGTAAAACTGAAGGGTTTATTCCTCCAAGTGAACAAGTGCAGGGGGAAAATATTAAGCCGGGAGACAGGGTTAAATTGTTTGTGACAGAAGTTAAATCCTCACCTAAGGGACCGCAAATAATACTTTCAAGAGCAAGTGCAAACCTTATAAAGAGATTATTTGAACTTGAAGTGCCTGAGATAAGCGATGGAAGCGTTGAAATTGTATCTGTTGCAAGAGAAGCTGGTCAGAGAACAAAAATTGCGGTATATGCAAATGATGAAACTATAGATCCTGTAGGTGCTTGCGTAGGTGTAAAGGGCCAAAGAGTTAATTCCATAGTTGAAGAAATAAACGGAGAAAAGATAGATATAATCGTTTGGAGCAAAGATATGAAAGTCTTTATTTCAAATTCTCTTTCACCGGCGGAAGTTACTGATGTTTATGTAAATGAGTACGATAAGACAGCTCTTGCTATTGTTCCTGACAATCAACTTTCTTTAGCCATAGGAAAAGAAGGGCAAAATGTAAGGCTTGCAGCTAAGCTTACAAATTGGAAGATTGATATAAAGGGAGAAAGTTTAAAAGAGGAAGTTAAGGAGAAATTCTATCAGGAACTTGCTGAAAGAGAAGCAAAACTTCTTGAAAGAGATAAACTTGAAGAAGACTTGGAAGATGACCAAGAGATAAGCATGGAAGAAGAAAATGAAATCGAATAAAGAACATTTAAGAAAGTGCGTAGCCTGCCAGGAACAAAAGGATAAAAAGAGTCTTCTAAGGATAGTTAAAAATAAGGAAGAACAAGTATTTATCGATATCAGCGGCAAGGCCAACGGCAGGGGAGCATATATATGCAAAAGTGAAGAATGCCTAAATAAGGCAAAGGCCAATAAATCCCTTAGCAGAGCACTAAAAACAGGTATAGCAAATGAACTTTATGAGGAGATTAAGCTATATGTAAATGAGAGGTGATTAGATGACAAAAATTAGAATATATGAATTGGCAAAAGAAGTGGAATTATCAACAAAGGACCTTATATCAGTGCTTGCTGATGAATTCGGCTTGGATATTAAAAGCCATATGTCAATTATAGAAGGGGAAGATTTAGAGCTTATAAGAGAATATTTTGATTCCCTTAAAGAAGAAAAAAATAAGAAGGACAAGCCTGTTGTAAAAGAAAAAATCGCAAAGAAACCGCAAGCCGTTGTGGATGAAATTGATGATGAAGATATAGATGAAAAGTATAAGCAGTATACTAAAGATGTTTCAAAGAAGCAAAAACAAAAGAAAAACAAGAAAAAAGAAGATAATTTTAAGCCTGAACCTAAGGAAGTTAAGGTTAAGAAAAATGATATCGTTTATATAGAAGAAGGTATAAGTGTAGGTGATTTTGCCAAGGCCATAGATGTTCCGGTTTCCAAAGTTATAATGGAGCTTATGAAGATGGGTGTTATGGCAAATATGAACCAATCTATAGAGCTTGATAAGGCAATAGATATAGGTATTTTGCTTGGAGTTGAAGTTGAAGAGAAAAAACCTGAAGCGGATGAAAATGATATAACATCTTTGGATTATGAAGATAGGGAAGAAGATTTGGTATTTAGGGCGCCGGTTGTAACTGTTATGGGGCACGTAGACCACGGTAAAACTTCTTTGCTTGATACTATAAGAAATTCAAGAGTAACTCAAACGGAAGCAGGGGGGATAACTCAACATATAGGGGCTTCTACAGTTTATGTAGACGGTAAAAAAATCGTATTTTTAGATACTCCGGGGCATGAAGCCTTTACACAAATGAGAATGAGAGGGGCTCAAGCTACAGATATAGCTATACTTGTTGTAGCAGCTGATGACGGCGTAATGCCTCAAACAGTTGAAGCTATAAATCACGCCAAAGCGGCAGGTGTCCCTATAATAGTCGCCATAAATAAGATGGATAAGTATGAAGCAAATCCTGATAGGGTAAAAACTGAGCTTATGGAGCATGGTTTGACACCTGAAGAATGGGGTGGAGATACTATTATGATGCCTGTATCAGCCTTGAAAAATGAGGGTATCGATGATCTTTTGGAAATGGTATTGATGGTTGCCGAAATGGAAGAGTTAAAGGCAAATCCTAACAGGGCCGCAGTCGGTATAGTCATAGAGGCACAACTTGATACCGGTAGAGGACCTGTGGCTACAGTGCTTGTAAAGAAGGGAACTCTTAAGAAGGGGGACTTTATAGTATCCGGTTCATCAAGCGGTAAGATAAGGGCCATGTTTGATTCCAAGTCTAAGGAAATTAAGCAAGCTAAGCCTTCAACACCGGCTCTTATACTTGGTTTGTCTGAAGTTCCGGAAGCGGGAGATATGATTTATGCTGTAAAGGATGATAAGACTGCAAGAAAATTTGCGGACAGACAAAAGCAAATTGATAAGGCTGAGTATGTTAAGAGAACATCTACAGTAAATCTTGATGATCTTTTCTCCAAGATAAACGAAGGAGAGGTTAAGGATTTAAATATTATAGTAAAGACTGATGTTAAGGGAACCATTGAAGCTGTTTCAGGTTCATTATCAAAGTTGTCCAATGAAGAAGTGAAGGTAAATATTATTCACGGTGCGGTAGGGGGAATTACCGAATCCGATATAATGCTTGCATCAGCGTCAAATGCCATAATTATAGGTTTTAATGTAAGGCCTACTCAAGGAGCGACCGAACAAGCCAGACTTCAGGGAGTTGATATAAGAACCTACAGAATAATTTATGAAGCTATTGATGATATAAAGAATGCAATTAAGGGTATGCTTGCGCCTAAGTTTGTTGAAGAAGTTATCGGTAATTGCGAAGTGCGTGAAGTATTCAGAGTGCCGAACGTAGGAAATATAGCCGGAGTTTATGTAACAAATGGAAAGATAACAAGAGGGGCAAAGCTTCGTTTGTTAAGGGATCACATAGTTATTCATGAGGGAGAAATTTCATCGCTTAGAAGATTTAAAGATGATGTTAAAGAATTAGCAACAGGATATGAAGGCGGTGTAGGTATTGAAAGATACAATGATATTAAGGTTGGCGATATCATAGAAGCCTTTATAGACAAGGAAATAAAAGTTGATTAGGTGTAATTATGGATATAAAGAGAACTAAAAGAATTGAAGCTGAGATGAAGAAAGAAATATCCTTACTTATGGCAAATGAGATAAAGGATCCGAGACTTTCAGCTATGGCTTCCATTACAGCTATTGAGCTTACAAATGATTTAAGTCAGGCAAAGATATTTATTTCTGTGCTTGGCGACAGAGAGGATAAGGAAAACAGCCTTGCAGGTTTGGAGTCATCAAAGGGTTTCATTAAAAAGGAATTGGGAAGCAGACTTAAGTTAAGGCATATTCCGGATCTTATATTTAAGCTTGATGAAACCATCGAGCACGGTTTATACATGGACAAGCTGATTGATGAAGTCATAAAAAGGGATAATGAGAACAGGAAGAATCATGAAGAATAATCTCTTTGATGAATTTAAAGAAAAAATTATGGCGGCAAAAAGTGTTGCTATTTGCTCGCATGTGAATCCGGATGGGGATGCCATCGGCTCCTCCTTCGGATTGGCATATGTTCTTAGAGGGTTGGGGAAAAAGGTTTCTTTGATAAAGAATGACGATTTTCCTACAAATCTGATTTTTATGCCGGATTATGAACAGCAAGTTTCCTATGATAATGAAATTTTCGATTTGTTTATAGTTACAGACGTAGCAAGCCTTGATCGTATAGGGGATGCGGCCTTGATTTTGGATAGGGCGGGGGATAGTATTTGCATAGACCATCATAGGACAAATGACGGATTTGCAAACTTAAATATAATTTATCCGAATTACTCGTCAACTTGTCAATTACTTGCCGATATTCTTATTTATGCGGACATAGAAATAGGAAAAGATGCCGCCACTTATCTTTACTTGGGTATGGTAACCGATACAAACAGGTTTTTATATGAATCTTCAGGACCTGATACACTTAGAACGGCTGCAAAGCTTTTAGAATTCGGTGCTGATAAGCCTCTTATTCACAATAACCTATATGAAAGGCTTGATTTAAATTATCTTTTATTGCAGGCGGAGGTTATTAAAAATTCCCGTTTTATGGTCGGAGGCAAGATCATTTTGGCTAAGCAAGATAGGGATTTGCTTGACAGATACGGTTTGGATTTTGATAAGACTGAAAGTTTGGTAGCTATTCTTAAGAGCATTGACGGCGTTGAGCTTGCCTGCTTGGTTAAAGAAAATGAAAAAGATCTTCAAAAGGTTAGTTTCAGGTCAAAAACCGGTATAGATGTGGCTGCTTTAGCTCAAGAATTTGGCGGTGGAGGCCATGTCAGAGC
>JAEXBH010000041.1 GCA_023394215.1 Bacillota bacterium
GAAGAGGACGTATTGAATAAAATATTCAGCGATTTTTGTATAGGTAAATAAGGAGATTTATGGCAAATTTATATAAGGAAGAAGCGGTCGATCTTGTGGTAATAGGTGGTGGACATGCCGGTATAGAAGCTGCTTTGGCAGGGGCAAGATTGGGGAAAAATACAATAATGATGACTATCAGTTTAGATTCTATAGGAGATCTTCCCTGTAATCCAAATATAGGCGGCACCGGAAAGGGTCATCTTGTGAGAGAGGTTGATGCTTTGGGTGGAGAAATGGCTGTAAATATAGACAAGAGCTTTATACAGTCACGTATGCTAAATACATCCAAGGGACCGGCTATACATTCTTTAAGGGTTCAGGCCGATAAGAAAAAATACCATACTGAAATAAAAAAAGTTTTGGAAGGTCAGGAAAATTTAAGGATTATAGAGTCGGAAGTAAAAGAAATTCTTGTGGAAGACGGACAGGTAAAGGGAGTAATCAGCGTTTCAGGAGCTTATTATCCTGCAAAGGCCGTAGTAGTTGCTACAGGTACATACCTGAACGGACTTATAATGATGGGAGAGCTAAAATATACATCGGGTCCTCATGGTATGAAGGCGGCAACTCATTTGTCCAAGTCTTTGATAGAACATGGTATAAATTTAAGAAGATTTAAGACCGGAACTCCTGCCAGAGTGCATAAGAGAAGCTTAAATCTTGAAAAGATGGAAAAACAATATGGAGATGTTGAAATAGTACCATTTTCCTTTCTAAATATTGGTAAAAAGTTTGAAATACAACAAGAACTTTGCTATTTGACTTATACAACGGAAAGAACCCATGAAATTATAAGAGAGAATCTTCACAGGTCCCCTATGTATGCTGGTGAGGTTAAGGGTATAGGTCCAAGGTATTGCCCTTCTATAGAGGATAAGATAGTAAGATTTCCGGATAATGACCATCATCAAATATTCATAGAACCGGAGGGGCTTGATACCGAGGAAATGTATGTGCAGGGAGCAAGCTCTACCCTACCTGAGGAAGTGCAAAAGGAACTTTATAAAACAATTATAGGGCTTGAGAATGTTGAGTTTATGAGATCGGCTTATGGTATAGAGTATGATTGTATAGATTCTACAAGCTTAAAATTGAATTTGGAAAGCAAGGATATAAAAAACTTATTTTTTGCAGGTCAAATTAACGGTTCATCGGGATATGAAGAAGCAGCATCCCAAGGTCTTATGGCTGGTATAAATGCCGTTCAGAATATTGACGGCAAAGAAGCTTTTATACTTGACAGATCCGAATCTTATATAGGAGTTTTGATTGATGACCTGGTAACTAAGGGTACAAATGAGCCTTATAGAATGATGACTTCAAGGGCGGAATACAGGTTAGCCCTTAGACAGGATAATGCAGATCTTAGACTTACTGAAAAAGCTTATAACTTGGGTTTAGTTTCAAAAGAAAGATATGAGCTTATGCTGACAAAGAAAAAAACTATAGAGGAAGAGTCGGAAAGATTAAGAAGTATAATAATAACTCCGAAAGAAGAGATAAATAAGCAATTGGAGAGTATAGGTTCTACGGGGCTTAAGACAGCAACGAGTCTTTATGATCTGATAAAAAGACCGGAACTTAACTATGAGATGACTGCAATATTTGATCCTAACAGACCTTATATAAACAGGCAGGATAGACTTGAGGTCGAAACTCAGATAAAGTATGAAGGCTATATAGCAAAACAGGAAATGCAGATAAGTCAATTTAAAAAACTTGAAGGAAAGAAGCTTAATATAGAAGATTATGCTTTGATAAAGGGGCTTAAAAAAGAAGCCGTTCAAAAGCTTAATAATATAAAGCCGACATCGGTAGGACAGGCATCAAGAATATCCGGCGTAAGTCCTTCGGATATTAATGTTATTTTAATTTACTTGGAAACTCAGAGAAGGTTGAAAAATGAATAATTTATTTGCTAATAGTGGATTCAAATTAAGTAAAGAGCAGGAAAGTAAGTTTTCATCCTATTATAGATTGATTAGTGAGTGGAATGAAAGAACCGACATTACAAATATAGTTGAGGAAAAGGATGTTTATATTAAACATTTTTTGGATTCGCTTTTACTTCACAAGTCTTCATTAATCAAAAATGAAAGTAAACTTATTGATATAGGTACCGGAGGCGGCTTTCCCGGAATACCGCTTAAGCTTTTGGATGAAAGTTTGGAAGTGACTCTTTTAGATAGCCTAAACAAGCGTATAAAATTTCTGAACTGTGTGGTTGAAGACTTAAATTTAAACAAGGTCTACCCTATTCATGCCAGAGCCGAAGAATATGCAAGAGATAAGGATTATAGAGAACAATATGATATAGCAACATCGAGGGCTGTAGCTGATATGAGAACCCTGGTGGAATATTGTTTAGCTTATGTGAAACCCGGAGGTTATTTTATAGCTATGAAAGGGCCTAATTTTAAAGAAGAGGTTGAATCTGCTAAAAATGCTATAGATATAATGGGCGGACGACTTGAAAATATAATCACTTATTCTCTGCCGGAGGCTTACGGAGATAGAAGTTTAATTATAATAAAAAAGATTAAAAGGACTCCGGGAAGGTATCCGAGAGGTCAAGGAAAGCCGAGAAGCAATCCCCTATAATGTTTCATATGAAACATTATA
>JAEXBH010000081.1 GCA_023394215.1 Bacillota bacterium
GGCCAATCCCATACTGTTACTCATAGAGTTTATGCTGTCAGCCATATTTTTATACCTTGAATTTTTTATTTCAAGTTTTTGACTGTAGTCCCCCTCAGCTATACTTTCCAAATTTTTCTCAATTTTATTGAAATCTCGGCTTGCCCTGTAAATATAAACAAGTAAAATTAATGAAGCAAGCATTATAATCAAAGCATTTACTATACTCCCTGAAAAAAGGATAATAACAAATATAAATAATCCAAGCAAAAACAGTCTTAAACCTCTAAAAATTTCTATAAAATCTATAAACTTCGAAAAACAAATCTTGATTATTTTGAAAACCCATCTAAAAAGCCTAATTATGATTGAATTTTTAAATAAAAAATTATTTACCCCTTCAAAATAAACAGATTTAAAGAAAAGTGCGACATAAAAGGCATACATCGCCATCACAAAAATTCCTATAAATAAAGCAGGATATAAATATTTAATATTTTCAAAAAAAATAGTATATAAGTCTTGACTAAAGCTTAGCCTAAAAATCCCTTCTAAAGCATAACTAACCAAAAAGAAAAATGCCACATAGATTTCTATAGGAATTTTAACAACAAAATCCAATCCGCCCATTTCCCTCAAATTTTTATATGATGTAAAACTTGCAATCAACAAAAACAATAGGCAAAGCCCTATGACTACGTAGAAAGCCCTCAAAGCAAAATATTCAAAATAATACCTGCCCATGGCCTCATCAATAAAATTCTTATCGCTCAAGTTTATAGACATAAAATAATCAAAATCCTTACCATGCATATATGCTTCTGCTTCAGATTTTGCGGCTTCAACAAAATATTTCGCCAAGTCAGCCTTAGTCCCCAAAAAAGAATCTTTATTACTTTCAATTCGTTTTTCTAAAACATTACCCTTAACCCAAACTACATCCTTACTATCCACAGCAAAGGCAAAGTCTTTTGAAGGCATAAAGTTATTATCAATCTTTATACCCTTGATATTTGTACTCAAGTTTTTCCCGATCTGTATGCCTTGACTATACTTAAGCTCATCTTTAGACAAGCTTTCCTTAGTAATATTTTTATTAAAAATATAACTTATATAATTTTTTTCATATTTTGAATGATAACCGTTTTGATATAACGCAGATCTCAACTCATCATTAAGTTGTTCCACTATTATATATTTCAAAAATTTAGATAACTTATCCTCCGAAACCTTTTTCTCCTTTCTCAGCGTAAAAAAGGTCGCTAAAAAACTTAGGGACAAAATCAAAATCAAAAAGTATACAGTCCTGTATCTGAATGAAAATTTTTTTTCCTTATTTTCCATCTTCCCTCCTATCATATTTTACAAACTTGTATCCTATTCCCCATGCCACTTGGAGGTATTTCGGCTTTTTAGGGTTTATTTCTATTTTCTCTCTTATTCTTCTGATATGGACTGTTACAGTTTTGCTGTCGTAGGCATCCTCATTCCATACTTGCCTATATATCTGGTCGCTGGTAAAGACCTTATTAGGGTTTTTCATTAAAAATTCCAAAATTCCAAATTCAGTCATAGTAAGACCCACCCTGTTTCCGTCTACTTCAACTATTTTAGAAAATGTATCAAGTTTTATAGAATCAATTTCTATAATCCCCTCACTATTTTGAGACTTGTAAGAATAATACCTTCTAAGGTTGGCTTTGACTCTTGCCAAAAGTTCAAGAGGATTAAAGGGTTTAGTTATATAGTCGTCAGCCCCTATATCAAGCCCCTGAATCTTGTCATAATCCTCCGATTTAGCTGACAATATAATAATGGGAATAAAAGATTTTTCTCTTATCTTGGCTATGGCTTTATTTCCATCCATCCTCGGCATCATAAGATCCATTATTACAAGATTTATATTATTTTTATCAAAGATTTCCTTGGCTTCCAAACCGTCCTCTGCAAATAAAACCTCATAGCCAACATTCCTAAGATATATACCTATAGATTCCCTAATGGCAAAATCATCCTCAGCAACAAGTATCCTAAACTTATCCATATCCTTCCTCCAATTCAATAGTAACAAGCAAATTCTAAAAAAATGATAAGAAATTATTAAAAATTTATTAAGAACTTATAAATTAAATCTACCTAAAGATAATTCTATCACGTAATATAAGTTTGAAAAAGTTAAACTATAAAACATTATTAAATAACTATCTTTATACTCATAAAAATTTCAAAAATATCGAAAATGGGTAAAATACTATCAATATTCTTCATACTTTTTTACACAAATTAAAAATTTTTAATTTTAACCTTACTTCAAAGTAATATCGCATATATGAGAAACAAAATCTTTCACCCTCTTAACTTTATCATCATCCATAAAATTACACTTGTAACCCAAACGCCTTTCACAATGCATCCATATGTAATTGGACAAAAAAAATGATAGGACTTCAAAAGCATTATTTAATGCTTGAAATCCTATCATCCCTAAGCTGAAACCTAAATTAATTTTCAGTAAATTCAATCATTGGCGCAGGTTTACCACCACTTGCCAAATCTATTTTAGTAGCAATATATATAGCTACAAATGCTACTACCGCACCCGGCACTATTGCACTTAATCCATACGGACTCTTTAATACAAATATCCACAAAGCTGATACTATTGTACCTACAGCTATAGCTATAAAACCTGCTTTAGCTGTAACTTTCTTCCAGAATAATCCACATACAAATGCTGCAAAAGGACCGGCACTTCTTAGAGC
>JAEXBH010000083.1 GCA_023394215.1 Bacillota bacterium
TATATTATCTTTGCATAAAGATAGCGGAGATGATAATGTCGAAAGAGTAAAAAATCAGTTTAAAGAAGAATTCGGAGCTGTTACATCATTTCAGATATCCAAGATGGAGCAGGAGCTTTTGCAGGAGGGCTTGAAGGTTGAGGATATTCAAAGCTTGTGTAATATTCACGCCGATGTATTTGAGGGATCTATAGAGGATATTCATTCTTTGGATCAACTTGAGGCCAAGCCGGGGCACCCTCTTTTGGTTTTCAGAAAGGAAAATCAGGGACTTATAGAAAAAATTGAAGGAGATTTAGCAAAATCATTTAAAGAATATGAGAATGATTTTTCGGAAGATAACAGATTGAATCTGATAGCTTCTGTAAAGGAATTATCTAAAATTATAAGACATTATGAAAGAAAGGAAATACTTTTTTTCCCATTTCTTGAGAAGAAGGGGATTACAGGACCGTCTAAAGTAATGTGGGGTAAGGATGATGAAATAAGAGATATATTTAAACTTGTTTTGAACGGCAACCTTGA
This sequence comes from Bacillota bacterium, assembly GCA_023394215.1. Taxonomy (GTDB): domain Bacteria; phylum Bacillota; class Clostridia; order Tissierellales; family Peptoniphilaceae; genus JAUMWX01. The sequence goes on from JAEXBH010000083.1 coordinate 526, forward strand.
GAAGGAAGTTTTATTAAATGAAGTTAATCGTTTAAAAAAGGAATTGATTTCTATGGTTACAAAGGAAAATGATATACTTTCTCCCATGCTTATGGAAAATATAGACGGATCTTCATGGCGCCTAATCGGGCAGGCATCTGCTACAATAGGTTATGCTTTTAATGGGGGAATAGAGGGGGCAAGTCCTTCCGATGCCCAGGCTTGGCTTGAGGGAGAGGTTTTGGAAGGAACGGCTGAAGGTGAAATTGATGGGGAAGAAATTTCAAAAGATGGTTTTATAAAATTTCCTTCAGGAAATATTAATATGAGGGATCTTACACTTATGCTAAATACTTCACCCGTTGATTTTACCTATATAGACAAGGATGATAAGGTAGTTTATTTTTCGGAAGGAAAAGACCCCGTATTTGCAAGGACCAGGACTATTATAGGTAGGGATGTAAGAAATTGTCATCCTCCAAGGGCCCAGGAAGTATTAAATCAACTTTTGGCAGATTTTAAATCCGGTTTTAAGGATGAGGAAATCAGAACCGTGAAGATGGGAACAAAAGTCTTGTTAATCAGGTATTATGCCGTTAGGGATGAAGAGGGTGCTTATGTGGGAACACTTGAAGTAACAGAGGAGATCTCAAAGTATAAAGAATACTTGAAGTAATAAAAAACAATAAACAGCCATATTCCGGGAATTAAGTTTTATTAGGATAGGATTATAATCCTGTTTTAATGGCTTTATCCATAGGAATAGGCTGTTTTAAATTGTTTAAAATATTTAATTTAGTTCAAAGGTCATAACTACCGGTTCATGGTCGGAAAAGCTGTAGCCTGTATTTTGATTTGTATAGCTTAGGCATTTTATATTATCTGATATTATAAAGACGTCAAGGGTTACTGTATAGCTTTTGCCTTCTGTAAACGGTATATCTGCATTTCTGGCGCTATTCCAAAGCTTTTCTCTTTCTTCCTTGGATAATTTATCGAGGCAGAAAGAAAAATGTTCAGGTAGGGATGCTCTTGGGAAAGGATATGCCCAGGATTGTCTTAGGGATTTATCATTTTCATCGGCCTTCAGGTCGTGGTTGAAGTCGCCCCCGCATAATACATAATTTCCCACTTCATATTCTTTTTTCATATCGGCTGCAAGCATACCTATTTGTCCCTGTCTTATTTCATCGCTGTTTCCGTAAGCTGAAAGGTGGATATTGAATATAACCAGTTCCTTGCCGTTTTCAACCTTAAGCCTGGATACAGAGTAGCAACGGTCAAGATCCATTACACGAGTCCAGCTGTTTGATATAGGAAGACTCCTTCTAATGGAGCTTGATATAGGAAATTGTGAAAACGTTGCAAGCCCCGCCTTGTTCTTGCCGTGAGGCTGACTTAGGGGGTATAAAAGGAAGGGAGAATCGTAGTTTACGGCAAAGGTAGATGAATAATTTGTAAATATTTTTTTTAATATTTCATATTGATCTACATGATAGCTTCTGGTGCCGTCAAGATCTATTTCCTGTAAAAGAGCAAAATCCGGCTTAAGGGAAAGGCTGAGAGCACCGGCCTTTTCAACTGTGTTTATGACACTCTCCTTAGAATCTCCCAAGGAAGAAATTCCTCCGTCCATAAAGAAGCTGTAGGTTGGAAGATAGGCTCCAAATCCTATGTTATATGTGAGAGCCTTATAGCTTGTGCCGGTTTTTAAAACCGAATTTGAAGTTTGCTTAACGGCCTGTTCAACAACCAAAGGTTGATTATCCGGAATTCGTTTATATGATAAAAACACATAAGAAACATATCCGGCTATAATTAAGCCCATACTTAAAAATAAGGCTAAAATAAAAATGATAATTTTTTTCAAAGCTTTTTTCATATTGTACTCCTTTTATCTTCATGAAATTTATAATAACATATTTTTGACAATAGTAAAAGAAAATGTTTTCAAAAAAATGGGCTGTAAAAATATTTTTTATTTGTTACTATATATTTGTAAGTAGCAACTTTTGATATATACTTTATCTATAAGTTTTGTTTAAAGGGTAAGATTTATCCTTATAGGAGGGGTTATGCTTAGCAAGGGAAAATTTAAAGATGTGATAGAAAAAAACTCTGAAATATTTGCTGTGGTGGATGAAAAATCTTTTGCCTATGCTCTTGAAAGTAACATAAAGATTATTTTTATATTGAGTGCTTCAATTATAAATTTGCAAGCTAAGGTTGATAAACTCTTGAAAAGGGATAAAACGGTTTTTGTCCATGTGGATATGGTTTCAGGTTTAGACAGTTCTCCGGCAGCGATTGACTATATTGCTACAGTATTTAAGGGTGATATAGGGGTTATCACAACCAGGCACAGTCTTGTAAAAAGAGCCAATCAAAAAAATTTGCGGGTTGTGTATAGGGCTTTTATGGTGGATTCTACATCTAAGAGGAGCTTAATTACAAATTTAGATTCAAATGTTGTCCCTGATGCCATAGAAATAATGCCGGCCTCATCTATAAAAACTATAAAGGAGATAAAGGATTTGTACCCAAGACTTACAATAATAGCCGGGGGACTTATTACAGAGAAAAAAGAAGTTAAAGCTGTTTTAAGAGCGGGGGCGAGTGCTATTTCTACAAGTTCCGTAAATATTTTTGATTAGAGTTTTGTTAATTTAGGATTTTTGGTGCTTGTGTTTAGCGGTAGATTTTTTTGTGAAACGGGTAGTTGTGACTTGGAATTGACTACCTTTTCAAAATGATATATAATATTCGTACAGTTTAATATTTGTGTTTGGAGGAAGAGTATGCAGAGAAATCCTAAGAGTTTTATTTGCGTGCTTTTTATTTTTTAAATTATAATTTATAGATTTCAATATGGGAGGGCAAAATGAGGAAGACTAATTACAGGGTAAAAAGTTCATCCGGAGAGTTTGTGGATGTAAATTGTTATGAAGCTGAAAATCCTAAAGGACTTGTGCAAATATTGCACGGTATGCAGGAACACAAAGAAAGATATGATGACTTTGCAAGATTTTTGGTGGATAGGGGATATTGTGTTTTGACACATGATCATTTGGGGCATGGAAAGAGTATAAGTCAAAGTCATCCCTTGGGGGATATGATATCCTTTGATTTTGTTGTAAAAGACATTGATTTAGTCAGGAAATCATTTGATTCACAACTTCCATATATTTGTTTCGGTCATAGCATGGGGTCGTTTTTGGCAAGGATTTATTCATCGCTTTATTCCGTAGATAAGCTTGTCGCCTGTGGTAGCGGACAAAATCCTAATTTTTTGATAGGCTTGATGGGATTTTTGTTATCCTTTAATAAGTCAAGGCATCCTTTGCCTGGATTCCAGAAGTTACTTATGTCAAATTTGGGCAAGAAATTTGCCAATCCTGCAGACTGGTTGTCTTTGAATAAAGAAAATCAGAGAAAATATATGGAGGACAGTTTATGTGGGCAACCTTTTACTAAAGAGGGCTATAGGGTACTTTTGGATATCATGAAGAACTTGAACAATGAAACCACATACAGCAACTGTACGGCAAAGGACATACTTTTAATTTCAGGTAAACAAGATCCTGTAGGAAACTTTGGAAAGGGTATAGAGTATGCAGAAAAAAAATACAGGGATTGCGGTAAATCCGTAGCAAGTATACTATATGACAATATGACACATGAAATATTAAATGAAACGGACAATTTGAAGGTTTATGAAGATGTGTTAAATTTTCTTGAGAAATAGAAATTTTGGGAGAATGATATGAAAAAATATGTTTTGGCTTTTGATGCAGGTACTACAAGTACAAGAGCTATTATCTTTGATGAAAATGGGCAAAGTATAAAGAGTGCCCAAAAAGAGTTTAGGCAAATTTTTCCTAAGCCCGGTTGGGTCGAGCATGATCCGATGGAGATTTGGGGTGCTCAAAGTGGGGTTGCAAGAGAGGTTTTGGAAATGTCGGGGATAAGACCCGAAGAAATAGCTGCCATAGGCATTACAAATCAACGTGAGACAACGGTTGTTTGGGATAAAAACACAGGAAAACCTGTATATAATGCCATAGTATGGCAGTGTAGGAGAACGGCGGACTATTGTAAAAAACTTAAGGATGAGGGATGGACCGATTCTATAAGAGAAAAGACGGGGCTTGTTGTAGATGCTTATTTTTCAGCAACTAAAATAGCCTGGATACTTGATAATGTTGAAGGAGCCAGGGAAAGGGCGGAAAGAGGAGAGCTTCTTTTCGGTACGATTGACACATGGATTATATGGAATTTGACGAGGGGTAGAGTCCATGTTACCGATTATTCCAATGCTTCAAGAACTATGCTTTACAATATTCAAAAGCTTGAATGGGATGAGGAAATACTTAAGCTTCTTAATATACCGAAATCAATGCTTCCTCAGGTTAAAAATTCTTCAGAACTTTACGGTTATACTGATAAGGCGACTTACGGAGGAGCCGAGATACCTATAGCGGGTATAGCGGGAGATCAACAGGCAGCCCTATTCGGACAGGCTTGTTTCTATCCCGGAATGGTAAAAAATACTTACGGAACGGGTTGCTTTGTGCTTATGAACACGGGTGAGAAATTTATAAGGTCAAAAAATGGTTTACTTACAACCATAGCCTGGGGGATAGACGGTAAGGTTTCCTATGCTCTTGAGGGGTCTGTATTTGTGGCCGGAGCGGCTATACAGTGGTTGAGGGATGAACTCAGACTGGTTTATGATTCTCCACAGACTCAATATTATGCAGAAAGAGTTGAGGATA
>JAEXBH010000165.1 GCA_023394215.1 Bacillota bacterium
GAATAGGAAGTTTCCTGTAGAATTCTTTGATGTTTTCGCTGAAAAGGGGATTGCTTTAAGGACCACCATATCAGAAATGGGGCCAATTTTACTTTCAAGACTTTTGGGCTTAAATGAAACACAGGAAGGTGTTTTAAATATAGCATTCAAGCTTGCCGATGAAGAAGGTCTTTTGCTTATAGACATAAAAGATTTGAGGTCCATGCTTAATTTTGTGGGAGAAAATGCCGCAGAGCTTTCAAGTCATTATGGAAATGTTTCAAAATCTTCAATAGGAGCAATTTTGAGGTCTCTACTTGTTTTGGAAGAGCAGGGAGGAGATGTGTTTTTTGGAGAGCCGGCCTTTGATATTATGGATTTTATCAGGACGGATGCTAAAGGAGAAGGGATAATTAATATACTTTCAAGTGAGAAACTTTTTAATTATCCTAAGCTTTATGCAAGTTTTCTTTTATGGCTTTTATCCGAGTTGTATGAAAATTTACCGGAAGTGGGAGACTTGGATAAGCCTAAGATAGTATTTTTCTTTGATGAAGCTCATCTTTTATTTGATGAGGCATCAAAGGTTCTTTTGGATAAGGTTGAGCTTATTGCAAGACTTATTCGTTCAAAGGGAGTGGGTATCTTCTTTGTTACACAAAAGGCGACTGACATTCCTGAGGAAATATTAAGTCAGCTTAGCAACAGGATACAGCATTCTTTGAGAGCCTATACACCTAAGGAACAGAAAGATGTTAAGGCTGTAGCTGAATCTTTCAGGCAGGATGGGGAACTTGATTTGGTTGAGGAAATTCTTAATTTGAAAACAGGCCAGGCTGTAGTATCGGTTCTTGATGAAGATTCAAAGCCTACATTTGCAAAAAAGACTGTTATATGCCCTCCTGAGTCAAAACTTGGTGTAATAGATCCTTCTCTTATGCTTCAAATAATAAATAATTCATCCTTGTATGATAAGTATCAGGATTCTGTTGATAGGGAATCGGCTTATGAATTATTGGAAAAGAAAAAAATAGAAGACGAGGAAAACCTTTTGAGGCAAAAGGAAGAGGAACAAGCTCAAAAAGAGAGGCTGGCACTTGAAAAAGAGGAAGCGAAACTCTTGGAAAAGAAACAAAGGGAAGAGGCTAAATTATTAGAGAGAAGGGAAAGAGAGGAAGCTAAGGCTCAAGCGGCAAAGAGTAAGAAAACAAGCAGCTTTTTTGACAGATTTGCCAATAATATTGTTGGATCTGTCGGTAGGGAAATAGGTAGACAGATTACAAGAGGAATTTTCGGAACCAGGAAATAGTAACAGACATTTTAAGATCGAATACAAGGGCAAAAATAAGTTTATATTAGGGGTGTCCATATGTTTAACAATGTTAGTTTCAAAGATGCATTCGTAATAGTTTTGGTGATTGCCTATTTGCTGTATAGGCTTGTTACTGTTTATATAAAGTTTAGGAAAAAACAAAATACGGAAGGTGAGGATTGTAAGGTTAAAGTTATTGCTAAGGGGATAGAAAAAAATTATCCCAAGTGTTGCGGCACGGACCCCAATGTTTTACCGCCTACGGGTTATTTTGTTGATTTTTCCTATGGGGACAGGACGATTAGACTTGATGTAACCAAGGAAGATTTTGATATGATGGATAAGGGGGATGACCTTACGATAAGCTATAAGGGAAACAGGCTTATTTCATTCAAATAAGAATAATTCTTAACATTTATCAGAGTTTTGGCAATTTAATAAAAAATATTAAAGTGAGGTTGTATTTTAAAGCTTTCTTACGTTTTTAAACTTAAGAGCTTTAAAGGAGACCTCACTTTTATCATTATATTTGAATATATTCTATATTGTTTTTTTCTAAAAGTTCTATGGCGTAGTCGTCCATCCTGTAGGCATTGCGGTAGTAGATTTTTGATATGCCGGCTTGGATAAGAGACTTGGTGCAGTTCAAACATGGAAAATGGGTAACATAGCAGATAGCGCCTTTGACACTGATGCCTTCCTTAGCACAGTATAGAAGGGCATTCATCTCTGCGTGAATTGTTGCTATACAGTGACCGTCTCTCATTGTATGGCCGATTTCATCGCAGTGGGCATTTCCGGCTATGGATCCGTTGTAGCCTGTGGTTATTATCCTGTTATCCTGATTTACGAGTACACAGCCGACATAGGCTCTGTCACAGGTACCCCTTTCCGAAACGGATATAGCCAAGTCCATAAAATATTCGTTCCAACTTTTTCTCATATAAGATTCCTCCTGGATTAAAGTATAGATATTTTAACATATATATAATTTTACTTAAATAGTAAAATTTTATGATATAATAGGCATTGACGAAAATATGTATTCATATAGTAGTTGGGGGTAAAATGAAAAAGATTAATAATGAAAATTTTGTAGACCTATTTAGAAATAGTGTCGAGAAGGCTTATGCCAAGAAGTTCGAAGAGGCAAGCGATGCTGAAAAGTATGCAGGCTTGTCAAAGGCTATTATGGAACTTATAAGTTCCGATTGGTTAAAAACTAAGGCTGAAAATGCTGATAAGAGAAATGCTTATTATCTTTCAGCTGAGTTTTTGATAGGAAGATCCTTGGGTAACAACCTTTTAAACCTTGGGATTTTGGATCAGGTAAAGTCGGCTTTAAATGATTTGGGCTTAGACTTTGATGTTTTGGAAGATAAGGAAGATGATGCAGCTCTTGGTAACGGAGGACTTGGCAGATTAGCGGCCTGCTTTATGGAATCTGCGGCTACGGAGGGCATAGCCTTACAAGGTTATGGAGTTAGATATTCTCAAGGTATCTTTAAGCAAAAATTTGAAGATGGATTCCAAGTTGAACTTGGAGATGCGTGGACGGTAAACGGTGATTTTTGGTCAGTTAGAAATGACAGTGAAAAGCAGATTGTAAGATTCAGAGATTATGCGGTAAATGCGATTCCTTATGATGTTCCTGTTGTGGGTTATGAAAACGGAGTAGTAAATACTTTGAGACTTTGGCAAAGTGAGCCTATAGAAAATGGGGGCTTTAACTTTGAAAAGTTCAATAATTTTGAATATGATGAGTCTCTAAGAGATAAAAATCATGCTGAAGATATTACAAGGGTCCTTTATCCTAACGATATACAAAGAAACGGTAAACTTTTAAGACTTAAACAACAGTATTTCTTTGTATCGGCGTCATTGCAGGATTTAATTTGTAAGTACAAGAAGAAACATCCTGAGGACACAAGATTTGCAAAATTTGCAGATTTCCATATTCTTCAGTTAAATGATACGCATCCGGTTATAGCTATACCTGAAATTATGAGGATTCTTTTAGATGAAGAAGGGCTTGGATGGGAAGAGGCTTTTGATGTAGCAAGCAAGCTGTTTGCCTTTACAAATCATACAGTTTTACAGGAAGCCCTTGAAAAGTGGGAAATTTCTTTGATTCAGGAAGTTGCTCCGAGATGTATGGACATTATTTATGAAATAGATAAGAGACTTTTAGAAGATTTAAGAAATAAAAATTATAATGACGGAAATATTGATGATTACAGGATTGTAAGAGGCAATATAGTGGAAATGGCTTTTTTAGCTACCTATGTTTCTATTAGTATAAACGGGGTTGCCGAAATCCATTCCGAAATTCTTAAAAAAGATACATTAAAGCAATGGTACAACTTGTATCCGAGCAAGTTTAACAACAAGACAAACGGGGTTACTCCGAGAAGATGGCTGCAATATTCAAATCCGGAACTTACAGCCTATATAGATGAACTTTTGGGTTGTGAAGATTGGAAGCATGACCTTACTCTTCTTAAGGGTCTTGAAAAATATGCTGACAATACTGATGTTTTGGACAGATTAAATGAAATAAAGCATCACAAAAAAGAGGAATTGGCTAAATATATACAAAAGACAGAGGGGATAGAGATAAATCCCGATTCTATATTTGATATACAGATAAAAAGACTTCATGAGTATAAAAGACAGCTTATGAATGCTCTTCATATAGTTGATTTGTATTACAGGCTTAAGGAAAATCCTAATATGGATATGTTGCCGAGAACCTTTATATTCGGAGCGAAAGCTGCACCGGGTTACTTTAGAGCAAAAGGCATCATAAAGTTTATAAATGAAATTTCAAAACTGGTAAACAATGACCCGGACGTTAATCAAAAACTTAAAGTTGTCTTTGTACAAAATTATAGGGTTTCATATGCTGAAAAATTGTTCCCTGCAGCGGATGTTTCCGAACAAATATCAACAGCCGGTAAGGAAGCCAGCGGTACCGGAAATATGAAGTTTATGATGAATGCAACGGTAACTCTTGGAACTCTTGACGGGGCAAATGTTGAAATATTCCGTGAAGCGGGTGTTGAGAACAATTATTTGTTCGGGGCAACTGAAGATGAGTTGGCAGAGATTGCGGCTGATTATGATGCAAAGAAGTTTTATCATACACAAATGGATTTAAAGAGAGCTATAGATATACTTATAGACGAAAGCAAGATTTCTGATAATGGAAGGTATCATTTCCTTGATATCTATAATTCACTTGTTAATCCGCAAGGTCATGACAGAGCGGATAACTATTATATATTAAAGGATTTTGCTTCATATAAAGAAGCTCATGAAAAGCTTGACAGAGACTATAGGGACAGAAGGGCTTGGGCAAGAAAGACCCTTATGAACCTTGCAAACAGCGGAATGTTCTCTTCTGATAGGACTATCAGGGAATACGCAAACGATATTTGGAATATATAAATAAATTAAACAGGAGGAGCGAATGATAGTAGAAGCTGGAAAAATGCTTAGAGATGCATTGGAAGGTAAGTATGCGGTTGGCCATTTTAACATTAATAACTTAGAATGGGCGAAAAATGTATTATTGGCAGCGGAAAAAGGAAAGTCTCCGGTTATCTTGGGAGTTTCCGAAGGTGCAGGTAAGTATATGGGCGGCTATAAGACTGTGGTAGGTATGGTTAAGGGTCTGGTAGAAGAACTTAATATTACCGTTCCTGTAGCTATTCATTTGGATCACGGTTCATACGAAGGTGCTAAAAAAGCTATCGAAGCAGGTTTTTCATCAGTTATGTTCGACGGCTCACATTACTCTATAGAAGAAAATATAGAAAAGACAAAGGAAATTGTGCGTCTGGCACACGAGAAGGGCGTT
>JAEXBH010000013.1 GCA_023394215.1 Bacillota bacterium
TATCCGTTCCTAAAAAATAAGCCATTACCTGTTCTCTTAAAAGACCTGTGACTTTGGAAAACAGAGTAATGAGCATAAGTATGATTGAAGTGCGTGCCATATATTGCTCCTAATTAAGATTTTAATGCCGTTTGACCTGTATTTATTATCGGCTTGTGTGAAGCTATTATAACATAATTGGACCATGTAGTGAATTAATTATGGCTTTAACGTTCTTTCAGACCTTAGGCTTGTGAAAGGGCGGCAGCTTAGGCTGTTGACTTGTTATAATACTGCTTAAATTGTTATTAAAGTGCAAAATAGGATTCATAAGATATATTTTAATTTATGCTTGCTTTAATTTTATCCCTGTTATATCCTATTATAGAATATTGAAAAAGGAGAATTTATGACTATTATAACTAATTTTGCAGTTTTTTTTGGCAAATGTACAAAGTTTGTAATGAAGCTTGCAGGAAAGCAGGGGTCTCATTTTGTGGGCAGGGTTGTAAAAAAGATAGATCCTAAAATATATGCCCATATAAAGAAGCCTGAAAAAGTAATTACCGTGACGGGAACTAATGGCAAAACTACAACAACAAATATATTAATCGATGTAATTACCTCATCAGGGCAGGAGATTTCATCAAATGCACTTGGCGCTAACTTGGAAAACGGGATTATTACATCCCTTATAGATTCTTCATCTTTATTTGGAACCAAGCAAAAAGAAATAGGCGTTTATGAGGTTGATGAACAGTGGTCCAAGGTGGTTTACGGGGAAATAAAGCCTAACACGGTTACAATCACAAATCTATTTCAAGATTCTTTTGAGAGAAATGCAAATATATATTATATAAAGAGGAGAATAGAGGAGGGTATACCTAAGGAAACGAAGCTTATACTCAACGCCTACGACTCTATTTCGGCATATATTTGCCCTGATAATGAAAGGGTATATTTTACAGTCGATATACTTGAGGGTGAAAAGGAAAATCTTGACTCAAAAATACAGGATATGATTTATTGTCCTAATTGTGACCATAAGGTGGAGTGGGATTTTAAGAGATATCATCACTTGGGTAAGTACCATTGTCCAAATTGCGGATTTAAGAATCCTGAGGCCAAGTATTTAGTCTATGGTTTCGACAGGGAAAATAATCTGCTTAAGATAAGAGATGACGGTAGGGAACTTACGCTTAGGGCTTTGGCGTCAAATGTTGAAAATATTTATAATCAGATTGCAGCCTATGCAACCCTTAGGGAAAATGGTTATAGTTATGAATTTATAGCTGAGGGTATGGCTAAAATAAAATTGACTGAAAGAAGATTTTCCGAGTCAAGCTTGGGAAATAAGCATTTTTATAAGATTGTTACTAAGGGTTACAATCCTATAGCGGTTACAAGGGCTCTGGATACCATAAGAAAGTCCGAGAAGAAAAAGACGGTTATTTGGAATATAGAGGATTATTGGGAAAAATCTACTCCGGTAAGGACACCCGGTTGGATATTTTCAATAGATTTTAAATATATAGATGATAAGGTAAATAAGTTTATAGTTTTGAAATCAAGAAATTTCTATGAAATACAATTGGCGGCTATGATTGACGGGATACCTAAGGACAAACTCGTTGTGATTGATGACGTTAAGGATGTTGTGAATTATATAGATAAGGACATGGAAGAAGAAATCTATATTTTACACGATTTTGGGGTTTGTGATATAGAAATTGCCAACAGGTTTGAGAAGACCATAAAAGATTATATTTCGGAGTAGATTATGCTTATAGAAGTTTTATATAAAGAATTTATGATATATGGAGAGGCTGAAAATATTGATTATTTAAAATTGCTTTTTCCGGAAGCCGAGTTTATAGAAACGGGCTTTTTAGAGAAACCCTATTTTGTAGACCACGATGTTGATATGCTTATAATGGGACCTATGCATGAAACAAATTTAAACAAGGTTCATAATAAATTGAAAGACCATAGGGAAAAGCTTTCAGACTTTATAGAATCCGGCAAGTTATTTATAGCAATAAATAATTCCATGGATATTTTAGGAAAATCCATAGAAGTGGCGGATGGTAGTGAAGAAGCATATTCACTTGGGCTATTTCCTTATAAGACTGTTAGGGATTATAAGGACAGAAAGGCTGAATTATTTATAGGAAGATATAAGGATATAGAAGTTATAGGTGAAAGAATGGGCTTTAGCCAATACTTCCCTGAAGATGAAGAGCATTATTTATTTAGGTGCTTTACAGGAAATATGTTGAATGATCAAACAAGGATGGGAGGGCTTAGATATAAAAATGCATTTCTTGTCGATGCCTTGGGAGATATGTTCATAACAAATCCGGAAATTACAAAACTTTTATTAGCCTTTTTCGGCTTGAAGAGAGCTTTGCCTTTTGAAGAAGAAGCCGACATAGCTTATAGATATAAGCTTGACTTGTTAAAAAATGACAGAGAAGTCATGAAAAATTATAAGGGAATATAGGGGACGTTGATGAGTGCAAGTATATGGAGTTTGATTCCTCCGATAGTGGCAATAGGAGTGAGTCTGAAAACCAAGGAAGTAAATATTTCCCTTGTTTTGGGAATTTTGATAGGAGCTTTGATTTATACGGGTTTTAATCCTGTAGAGAGTTTGGTTACATTTTTTAATGTACTTAAGGACAGCTTAGGTCCGAGACTTATAATAATATTTTTTGTTGCCATGTTAGGTATCATAGTTTATCTTATGAATTCAACCGGTGCGACAAAGGCTTATGCTTCATGGGCAAGCAGGAAACTTAAGAACGAGAAGCAAACATTGATAGCGTCGGTATTTTTGGGGACAATTATATTTATAGACGACTATTTTAATACACTTACAG
>JAEXBH010000093.1 GCA_023394215.1 Bacillota bacterium
CCATTGATGAGATTATATTTATACCTTTATTATAACAAATTTCTATTAAATTTATCTTGGCACTTATTAAATCAATAGCATCAACTACGTAATCATAATTTTCAAGTTCGAAATCTTTAAAATCTCGCAATACTTTTTTTATAAAATAATTAATCTTTATTTGATTATTAAAAGTTTTTATATAGTCTCTTAAGGCTAAGCATTTATATTGCCCAACATTATTATAGTCTGTAAATATTTGTCTATTCAGATTAGAAATATCCACCGTATCAAAATCAACAAAACTGATTTCTTTGAGTCCCATTCTTGCCAAGGCAACTATAGCAGCCGCTCCTACGCCCCCGGCACCGAATACTATAACTTTTTTGCCACTTAATTTATCAAAATTATCCTGTCCTAAAAGACTCAAAGTTCTTGAAAATTGCTTATTCATTTCTCAGGATAAGATTAAGTTCATCAAGCTGAGCCTGAGTCACTCCGGTAGGAGCTTGAGTCAATAAGCAGGTTGCGGATTGAGTCTTAGGAAAGGCTATAACATCCTTTATATTTGTCGAATTTAAAAGTTGCATTACCAATCTATCCAAACCGTAGGCTAAGCCTCCATGAGGAGGGGTGCCGTATTTTAAAGCCTCAATAAAGAAGCCGAATTTATTTTCAATATCATCCTTAGTCAATTTTAAGGCTTCAAATATATCATTTTGAAGTTCGGAATTGTTGATTCTTATAGAACCCCCTCCTATTTCATCCCCGTTTATAACAAGGTCATAAGCCTTAGCTCTCATCTTTTCAGGATTTGTCTTTATATATTGTAAATCCTCATCCTTAGGATGAGTGAATGGATGGTGCTTTGCAACATATCTTTCTTCCTCTTCATCATATTCAAACATAGGAAAATCAACTATCCAGGTAATAGCAAAATCATTCTCATCAAAACTCAAAGATTCATTTGCTATATGACTTCTAAGGCTTCCCATTAAATTTAAAAGTCTGTCCTTTTTATCAAGCATTATAAGAACAAGATCTCCTTCGGCAAGGGAAAGTCTTTCTTTCAATCCGGCAACAAAGTCATCATTTAAAAATTTATTAATGCTCGAATTTATTTGTCCATCTTCCAATTTAAGCCAAATCAGACCGCTTGCCCCCATACCCTTCATATGGTTTGTAAGCTTATCTATAGCTTTTCTTGAATATTTAGAAGCTAAGGAATTGAAATTTATAGCCATAACTTTTTTGTCTTCTTTCAAAGCGTTTGAAAAAAGTTCAAATTCTTTAAGCTTGCCTGCTATATCACTTATATCCCTTATTTCAAATCCATATCTTAAATCAGGTTTATCCGATCCGAATCTTGACATAGCTTCATCATAAGTCATTCTCTTAAAAGGTAATTCAAGATCTATATTTTTCACTCTCTTAAAAATATATTGCATCAACCTTTCATTTACTTCCATTACATCATCCATATCTACAAAGGACATTTCAAGATCGACTTGAGTAAATTCCGGTTGCCTGTTAGCTCTTAAATCTTCGTCCCTAAAACATCTTACTATTTGATAGTATCTATCAACACCTGATACCATAAGCATTTGCTTAAAAAGCTGTGGTGATTGAGGCAGAGCGTAAAATAAATTTTTATTTACCCTTGAAGGAACTACATAATCCCTCGCTCCCTCCGGAGTAGGTTTTGTCAAAAACGGAGTTTCAACTTCAAGGAAATCATTCTCATATAAAAAGTCTCTAATGGCTTTTGAAATTTCCGCTCTGACCCTAAGATTTTTTTGCATCATAGGTTTTCTAAGGTCAAGATATCTGTATTTTAACCTCATTTCTTCAGATACATTATCATCGTCTTTTATATAAATAGGAGGTGTATTGGCAGTATCATATAAAACGAGCTCATCCGCTTCAATTTCGATTTCTCCTGTCGGGATTTCAAGATTTTTTGATTCTCTTTCCTTAACTTTTCCCTTTACACCTATAACATATTCAGACCTTAATTCTTTAGCCTTATCATATAGGTCTTGTCCGTTTTCCTTCCTGAAAACTACTTGACTTATACCCGTTTTATCTCTCAAATCAAGAAAAACAAGTGGGCCGAGATCCCTGCTCTTTTGTACCCAACCATTTAAAACTACTTCTCTTTCAAGATCCTTAAGTCTCAATTCTCCACAAAAATCCGTTCTTTTCATATATTAACTCCTTCTTAAAAATGGATTATTTAATCTTTCATATCCGAGTTCGGTTTTTTCTCCATGTCCGGGATAAACTGTAATCTCATCAGGTAAATGCTTCAAATTAACTAAGATAGACGATATAAGCTGTCCATAATTTCCAGTTGGAAAATCAGTCCTTCCTATTGATAATTCAAAAAGTGTATCCCCACTAAATAGCTTATCTTCTATATGATAACATACTCCGCCACAGGTATGCCCCGGAGTTAGGATGTATTTTATTCCTTCAAACTCTCCTCTATCCGATTTTAAGTATACATCGGCTTCAAACTCTATTCTTTTGCCTACCTGACTTGACATATTTATATCGGCATCTGTCAATACAGGTCTTTCATTTTCGTGTGCAACAATTTTTAATTTATATTTATCTTTTAAATCTAAGGCTGCCCATGTATGGTCAAAATGACCATGGGTCAAAAATAGATATTTAAGCTTAAGATTTTTATTTTCTATTTCCTCTACAAAGGATTTAGGCACTGAAGCCGCATCTATTATAAAAGCATCCAAACTGCTTTCATCATAAACCAAATAGGTATTTGTAGCCATTGGATTTCTACTATCACATAAAACTTTCATATACACCTCAATAT
>JAEXBH010000142.1 GCA_023394215.1 Bacillota bacterium
GTAAATCATATTAATATTTGCCATAGCTGATACAACCGAATCCGCCAAAGCAACATCGACCTTCTCCCCGACTCCATTCATCTTGGCATTATATAAAGCCGCCAAAACGCCTATAGCAAGATTTAGACCTCCAAGTACATCGCCCATAGGAGTGCCGGTTCTTGTAGGTGCTCCTCCCGGCCAACCTGTAGTGGACATAAGTCCTCCAACCGCCTGGCCGACTATATCATAACCAGCTCTCCTGCTAAGTCTTCCGGTATGTCCGAAACCTGAAACTGCCCCATAAACCAACTTAGGATTGATTTCTTTAAGTACATCATAGCCAAGTCCCAATTTTTCCATTGTCCCCGGACGATAATTTTCAATAAGTATATCAGCTTTTTTTACAAGTTCTTTGAAAAGTTCTTTTCCTTCCTCAGCCTTAAGGTTAAGTGTAAGCCCCAACTTTCCACGATTCAATCCGATATAATACGCACTGTCTTTTTGATCCCCTGTTGTTACAAAAGGTCCCATAGCACGACTGTCATCTCCAACCTTGGGAGTTTCTATTTTATACACAGTAGCCCCCATATCGGAAAGAAACATTCCGCAGTAAGGTCCTGCAAGTACACGTGTCAAGTCCAGTACTACCACACCTTCCAATAATCTTTTTTCCATAAGTTCCCCCTTTATATAGGAGAAAATAACAAACACAATAAAATAATTTTTAATCTACATAAACACACAGACTACATTGCAAATTATATGCCAACTTTTATAAATTTTAAAAAACTACTGTTTGCAAGATGCATAATTTAAAAGTTATATATTAAATTTAACAATCCCCCTAAATTTGTATTATATTGTGCGATACATGGTTACAATTTGATACATTATTTTTTAATATTATATCTATCCATTTTCCTATAAAGCGTAGATCTGGATATATTTAAGTCTTTGGCTGTTTTGCTTAAATTATAAGAATTCTTCTTTAAAGTATTTATAATATCAAGCTTTTCGGCATTTTCCATATTAAAAGATGTTGAAAAACTTCCGTCAGTCCCGCTATATTCCCCTATGTTAAAAACTCTTGAAGAAAATGCCCTCTTTATATGTTCAATGTCGGCATTTTCCTGCATCAGAACAGAAAAACGTTCTATTTTATTTTGAAGCTCTCTTATGTTTCCAGGCCAATCGTAATCATTTAAAGACTTCAAAAGATTTTCTAAAACCGGCATCCAGCTTTTTGACTTCTTAGGGACGGTTGCCACCAAATGTTTTTTAGCTATAGGAAGTATATCCTCCCTTCTGTCCCTCAAAGGAGGAATTTCTATATACAAGACGTTAAGTCTGTAATAAAGATCTATTCTGAAAGATCCTTCTCTTACCATCTTTCTCAAATCTCTGTTGGTCGCAACTATTACCCTTGTATCAATAGGTATAAGCCTATCGCCTCCAACCCTTCTGACCTCCTTCTCCTGTAAGACACGCAAAAGTTGACTTTGAGTTTCCATTGATAATTCTCCTATTTCATCAAGGAATATAGTCCCCCCGTGGGCAAGTTCAAACAAGCCCTGCTTGCCACCCTTTACCGCTCCGGTAAAGGCACCCTCTTCATAACCGAAAAGCTCGGCTTCAAGCAGATTTTTTGCTATTGCCGCACAGTTTACAGCCACGCACGGTCCCGACTTTCTGATACTTGCATTATGAATACTTTGGGCGAAAAGCTCTTTTCCAGTTCCGCTTTCCCCGGTCAAAAGTACGGTAAAATCGGAATTTGCATAGGCCCTTCCTATATTTCTCATCTCATTTATCTTAGCGGATTCCCCTATAATATCATCAAAATTATATTTAGCCGCAAGTCCTTTTTCATGTAACTTTATACGAAGTTTCTGCTCCGATTTTCTAAGGGACTGAACATCCTTAAAAGTAGCTACAACACCGCTTATTTTACCGTCAACCTCTATAGGAATTCTGTTTGTAAGAATTGTAGTTCCATCTATATTCATCACCTGATCAAATTCGCTACGGCCCGACTTCAAGCATTCCACCATCTTCGTATTCTTTATAACCTCATCTATGTGCATACCTACAAAAGGCGGCTTAATATGCTCTATCATCTTTTCGGCTACCGGGTTCATAACTTCAATAATCCCTTTATTGTTTATAGCAACAACTCCATCATGAGTATGATCGAGTATAAGATTATATCTTTCAAGTCTAATCGCCATATCCCTCTTGGATTTCTCAGCATCCTTTTTAAGTTTGAGCATCTGCACAGCCGTTTCGAGAGCTGCTTTAATAGTATTTTCAGCATTTTCTTCAAGTATATAATTAAGCCTGTGACTTTTTGCGTAATATTCGGTAACAGCTCCGCCTACCCCGACCAAAGCTCCATCTTTTATAGCCTCTCTTACAACCCTCAATCCGCTTTCTTCCGAATCAAAAACATAAAATCTCGCATTTAATCCCATAAGATAAGAAGTTGTCTCTATAAATTCCGGCACCCCTTCAAAACAAAAAAAAGCTATAAGCCCCCCTATATCTTTGAGCTTTTCAAACATGGGTATATAATCGGAAAGAAGCATCTCAATTCCGACAACCTGTATATCAAGTTTTCTTTCTATACGTTGCTTAAATCCCCTTCTTGATACGATAATTTGAGCCCCTCTTTCTATCAGCTCTTCAGCCAGATTTGGGGCATTCTTGACGGAATCAATAAATATATCCAAATCTAAGCCCATATCCAAAGCCACTCTCATGCTGTTTTCCTTCAACTCCTTAGTAGGAGCAATCAAGCAAATCTCACTTACCCCGTCTCCTTTAACCCTGTTATCTTTCATAAAGATCTCCCAATATCTATAAATCAACCCGAACTAAGCCTGCAAACAGTCCCATTTCATAAGTAAACTCAACCAAGCTTAGCCAACTCCTCAGCAAAGTCAATTGTTTCACCTATTCTAAACATGGTACCGTCAGCAGTACCTATAAGCCTGTCACCAACGTACAACTTAACTTCAGCAACTATCATCTTTTTTCCTTCCTTGACAACATTGGCTTTTGCCGTTATCAAATCCCCCACCTTGGCGGCACTCAAATACCTATAACTTATATCGGACGTAACCGTCTTTTCTCCTAAATACATACAGGCGGTACCTAAAGCAACGTCAGCCATAGTTACTAAAAGCCCCCCATGTGCGGTACCGTTAGAATTTAAAAGACTTTCGTCAACTACGGCTGAAATCACCGAATATTGATAGCCTGCATCCTTAACATGAATACCGTTTTTGGTCATAAATTTATTGGTTTTTTCTCTATATTCAATGGCTTTGGCCATTTGTTCTCTATTAAGCATATAGCTCCTCCACATATTAATTAATAATTTTATAATAAAAAAGAGCCTAAGCTCTTATCTACCGTAGGGTCCCTCAAGTTTATTCAAAGAAAAAATAAAATCTATAAAAGCCTTCTTATATGGAATAAAAGTTCCCTGCTCCATCATCATAAGAATCCTCGCCTTGCTTGCCCATCTCACTTCTGCAACCTCTTCTTCTTGAAGTTTTAAACTTTTTATATTTAAGTCCCTCTTAACCAAATAAATATCATCAAACCCGTTCTTAAACCAGATAGTGGTAGCCGGATGCTTTCCCTTAAAGGACATCTTGATACCCAATTCTTCCAAAAGCTCCCTATGTATAGCTTCCTGGCTGTCTTCTCCTGATACGGCACTTCCTCCGCAGGACAAATCCCACATATTCGGCCAGCCTCTCTTTTTTACCTGCCTGCGCTGAATCAACATCTGCCCCCTGCTGTTAAAAATGCAGGCATGAACAACCAGAATATAGGAACCAAGCGGAATTCTCTTACCCCTTGCAAGACTCTTCCCCACTAATTCTCTCTTACT
>JAEXBH010000151.1 GCA_023394215.1 Bacillota bacterium
TGAATATACCGGCTATTGTGGGAACAAAGGTTTCTACCAAGGAGATAAAGCAGGGTGATGAATTGATCCTTGATGCAATTTTAGGTAGGGTTTATATAAATCCGAGTCAGGAAGTTAAGGATTCGTACTGTAATAAGATAAAAGAACTTGAAGACAGGGATAAGAGACTGAACCTACTTAGATTTAAGTCTGCAGTGACTGTTGATAAAAGGGAAATAGAAGTATCTTGTAATATAGGCAATTTTGACGATTTGCTTATAGGTCTTGATTACGGGGCTCGGGGAGTAGGGCTTTTCAGAACTGAACTTTTATATATGGAATCGGCGGCTTTTCCGAGTGAAGAGAGGCAATTTTTAGCCTATAAGGAAGTAGCCGAAAAATTGGGAAATAAACCTCTTTTGATAAGAACCTTGGATATAGGCGGCGATAAGGGACTAAAGTATTTTGCCTTCCCGAAGGAGGAAAATCCATTTTTAGGTTGGAGGGCACTTAGACTATGTTTTGATAAAAAAGATATTTTTAGGGAGCAGTTGCGTGCCATATTAAGAGCATCAGCCTTTGGAAATATTAAGATTTTGCTACCTATGGTTATTTCGGTTGAAGAGCTCGATACGGTTAATGCCTATATAGAAGAATATAAGCAGGAGCTTAGGAAAGAAAAGATTGATTTCAATGAGAATATCGAAGTAGGTGTAATGATAGAAACACCGGCATCTGTTTTGATGGCAGATCAACTTATAAAGAAATGTGACTATTTTTCTATAGGGACAAATGATTTGACTCAATATCTTTTGGCAGTAGATAGGGGAAATGAGATAGTTTCACACCTATATAACAATTATAATCCGGCTGTTTTAAGGGCTGTTAAATATGTCATAGATGTTTCCCATAGGGCAGGCAAATGGACGGGAATGTGCGGATCTTTAGCTTCGGATCCTAAGGCTGTTTATCTTTTACTCGGTATGGGACTGGATGAGTTTTCAGCAGTAGCTTCTATGCTTCCTGAACTTAAAAATATTATAATAAATTCCTCTTATGAGGAGGCAAAGATTTTTGCAGATGAAATATTGAATATGGAAAGATTGGAGGAGATAGAGAAAAAAATAGATGAAAAGTATAGTGAAATCAGGAGAAAATATTAAACTTAAGGATTTGCTTAATCTCATTGGAGAAGAGGACTATGAAGACTTATCCGATTCTATAGTTAAGCTTTTAAAATCCTACCATAAGGATCAAATAGAAAGGGATTGGGAAGAAAAATATACCAATACTATCAATTTAACTATATATAATCATGGGCTTCTTAAAAAGTACGGTATGAAGGATTATGTTTTATCGGATTTTGTTGATAGAAATAAATTTCTTATAAAAAATAGAAATACATCAAAAATTCTAAATTGCAGACTTAAGGATCTTACATTTGACAGTGATTTAAATATTTGTTTAAATTTCAAAGACGATGTAGGGGATTATATTTTGGATTTTCTTGATCTAAATAGGATTGCTCTGTATCATCCTAAGCTTTCAAAACTTATAGTGGATAAGTATTTTGAAAATAAGCCTGATAGGAGATTTTTTAAACTTCTTTCACTTTATACGGCTGTTGACTGTTTAAATTTTCTTATAGTTATAGAAAATGAGAAAGATCCTGATAAGAAGGAAATTCTTGTAGATAAATTTGATAGGATATTTGCCATGTATGAGGATTTTACGAGGGAAAAACCTACTTGGTATGTAGAAAGTATTTAGATTTTATGTAAAGATAAAATTATAAAAATTTTGCATCAATATGAAAAATAAAGAAGGTTCTGAAATGTCAGTCAGGCTTTATGCCGCAACTGATGTTTCAGAACCTTTTGCAGTTTATTCTACTGTAACGCTCTTTGCCAAATTTCTCGGTTTGTCTACATCATTTCCCCTGTAGTAGGAGATATAGTAGGCAAGTAATTGAGCAGGGATTATTGAAAGAACAGGGGCAAGTAGGGGATCTATATCTTGAAGAATCAAAGTATTATCCGAATTTCTTTCTATATCCTTGTTTTCTTTTAGGATTATAGAGAGAACTTTTGCTCCTCTGGCTTTAACCTCTTTTATATTTGAAAGGGTTTTTTCAAGTAAATCCTCTTGAGTAGCAAAAACTATGGCAAATGTACCGTCTTCAACAAGGGCTATAGTACCGTGTTTAAGCTCTCCGGCCTGGATGGCAAAGGAATTTATATAGGAGATTTCTTTAAGCTTAAGAGAGGCTTCAAGTGAGGAATAGTAGTCCTGGCCTCTTCCTATATAAAATATTTTTTCATTGTTATATTCTTCTTTAGCTATTTTCTTTACACTTTCTTCAAGTTTCAAAACTTCTGAAACAAGTTCAGGAAGCCTTTTGATTTCTTTCAATAAGTGTTTATATTTATCATTTTCTATTTTGTTTAGAATTTTTGCCATCTTAAGTCCTATAAGGAAAAGTGACGCTAATTGAGTAGTATAAGCTTTTGTGGAAGCTACACCTATTTCAGGGCCTGCCCAAGTATAAAGTACTTCATCACTCTCTCTTGCAATTGAGCTTCCAACAACATTTAATATGCTTAGGATTTTAGCACCTTCATCCCTGGCTTTTCTTAAACCGTGAAGGGTATCAAGAGTTTCTCCCGATTGGCTGATGGCTATAAACATAGAATTTTTATTTATAAAGTGTTTTGTATATTTGAACTCTGAAGCTACTTCAACCTGGACCGGTATATCTACTATATTTTCAATGAAGTGTTTACCTATAAGCCCTGCATGGTAGGCTGTACCGCAAGCAACAATATATATCTTTTCTAATTTCTCAAGATCTTCTTTTTTGAAATTGAATTCTATATTGATTTCATCATTTTCCAATCTTCCTAAAATGGTATTTTTAAGGCTTTGCTCCTGTTCGTGAATTTCCTTTATAGTAAAATGTTCATAACCGCCCTTTTCAGCAGCTTCAACGTCAAAAGTCACATGTTGGATTTTTCTATCAAGAACATTTAAATCCTTGTCAAATATTTTTATGGAATCCTTAGTAAGTTCAACAAATTCATCGTTATTTATATAAAATACATCTCTTGTATACTTGATGATAGCAGGTACATCACTTGCTAAAAGGTTGGCATCCTGCCCTTTACCGATTATAAGAGGGGAGTCCTTTCTTAC
>JAEXBH010000172.1 GCA_023394215.1 Bacillota bacterium
GAAAATTTTTTACAGGAACTTTCTATAGAATATAACAGGATAAGACAAGAGGTAATTACCAGGGAAATAACGGAGATTAGTGCGGGAGCGAAATCACAGAAGCAAAAAAGAAAGAAGAGGGCAAAAACTGATGATAGATAAGGGCAGAATTACAGCCGTTTCCGGACCGGTTGTTGATGTAAAGTTTAATAAAAATCATATACCCAGAATCAAGGAAGCCTTAGAGGTTGTGGTAGACGGACAAACGAGAGTTATGGAAGTTGCCGAACATATAGGAAATGACGAGGTTAGGTGTATAATCCTTGCGGAGAGCGAAGGCTTGGCAAGAGATATGGAAGTTATTCGTGAGGGCAAGGAAATTATGGTTCCGGTAGGTCAGGCAACTCTTGGAAGGATGTTTAATGTTTTAGGGCATCCTATAGATGGAGGGGCTGAAATAGATGAGGAAAATGAAAGATGGAAGATTCACAGAAAACCTCCATCCTATGAAAATCAAAAGCCTGCAGTTGAGATACTTGAAACGGGCATTAAGGTAATAGACCTTCTTGAGCCATATCCAAAAGGAGGAAAAATAGGTCTGTTTGGAGGTGCCGGTGTAGGAAAGACGGTTCTTATCCAGGAACTTATCCACAATGTTGCAATGGAACATGGGGGATATTCAATATTTACCGGAGTAGGTGAAAGAAGTAGAGAGGGTAGTGACCTTTGGCAGGAAATGAATGAAAGTGGAGTTTTGAAAAAGACAGCTCTTGTTTTCGGACAGATGAATGAATCTCCGGGAGTGCGTATGAGGGTTGCCTTAAGCGGACTTACAATGGCTGAATATTTTAGAGACAGGGAAAACAAGGACGTTCTTTTGTTTATAGATAACATTTTTCGTTTTATTCAAGCCGGTTCCGAAGTATCCACCTTATTGGGCAGGATGCCTTCAGCAGTAGGTTACCAACCTACCCTTGCTGAGGAAATGGGAACCTTACAGGAAAGAATAAGTTCAACAAAATCCGGTTCCGTAACATCGGTTCAGGCTGTTTATGTGCCGGCGGACGATATCACCGATCCGGCTCCGGCAACAACATTCAGTCACTTGGATGCCACTACTGTACTTAGCAGAAAGATTGCCGAACAGGGACTTTATCCGGCAGTTGATCCTTTAAATTCAACATCAAGAATTTTGGAGCCCGCTATTGTAGGACAAGAACATTATACAGTTGCGAGAAAGGTTCAGGAATTTTTACAAAAGTATAATGAAATGCAGGATATTATAGCAATACTTGGAATGGATGAGTTGTCCGAAGAGGATAGAAATATAGTATTCAGAGCGAGAAAGATTCAAAGGTTCTTATCACAACCTACCCATGTTGCAGAAAAGTTTACCGGACTTAAGGGGACTTATGTTCCTTTGGAAGAAACTATTAAGGGCTTTAAGATGATTCTTGAAGGAGAGATGGATGATTATCCGGAAATGGCATTTTTCAACGTAGGGACTATAGAAGACGTAATAAAAAAAGCGGAACTTTTGAAGGAAGGTAAGTAATGCTTTTCTATAATTTGAAAATTTATGCTCCCGATAAGGTTTTTTACGACGGAGATTGCGAATATTTGAATGTTCCTACCGAAATAGGGATGTACGCTATACTTGCAAATCATAGAAATACAATAACAGCCATTGTTCCGGGAAAACTTACATTTAGGATACCGGGCAAGGAAAATCTTGAAGTTGCCGTATCAAGCGGTATGATGAAAATAGAGAATTCGGATGTTTTGCTTTTAGTTGAATCATGTGAATGGCCGGAAGACATAGATGTTGAAAGGGCGAGAAGGGCTGAAGAAGAGGCGAGACGTTTGTTGAAGCAAAAAAGAAGCAAGATAGAATATCATCTTGCTCAAGCCAACCTTGTAAGGGCTCTTAACAGATTAAAGATAAAATCAAACAAGAATTAAGGGGATTGAAACAATCCCCTTAATTTGTTATTTCAGCTAAAAATCTTGATTTTTTTACACTGTTCTTATTCAATTCCTTAGGGCTTATAAGGGTAAGTTTTTCTTTTGCCCTGGTCATAGCAACATAGAAAAGTCTTCTTTCCTCTTCTAATAAATTTTCATTCTCTGCATCCTGGTAAATAGCGGATGGAAATTCCTGATCGACTAAGTCTATTATGTAAACACTGTCAAATTCCAATCCCTTTGCACCGTGAATTGTTGATAAATTTATTTTAGAGTTTTTTAAACTATGCTTTTTTTGTTTTTCTAAAAGACCCTTAAGCTTATTTTCAAGATCTATAAGATTTTCACAGGATTGAGATATATTTCTTAAGCTGTCCAACAGTCTGTCAAAAGTCTTTATGGAATTTTTCATTCTTCTTGCATTTTCTTTAAGATACTGGTAATATTCCATTTCATATAGGATATAATCAAGACTTTTTCTTAGGGGCATATTTTTTATCCTGTCCAAATCATAGGATAGTTTATCGAATTTATCCAGGTAAAAATCATTTATATTATTTAGATTCTCCAATCTTTCTATAAGATCGAGTTCGGGATTCATATAATAAATTTCTTCTAAAAACTCTTTTTTCAGGAAGAGGTTTAATTTGTAGTAGATCCTTTGAAAACTTGCAAAGTCATACCTGTCATTTGAAAAATTTATTATATCGGTAAAATCACTTATTATAAAGTGCTTGTGAAATTCCAATCTGTCATTTCTTACAAAAAAATCATCATTATCTTCAAAAGTATCCAGTAAATTTAAAAGAGAGCTGTTGTTTCTGTAAAGTATTGCTACACTTTTTCCCTTGTTTATATCGTCAAGAGCGGATTTTCTGAGATAGGAAGCTTGGATTTTAGTATTTTTGGCTAAAATAATTTCAACTTTCTCATCTCCCGCCTTATTGGGTTTGATTGATTTTATATATCTCTTTTTATTATTTGAAATTAGCTTATTTGAAAGTTGAGCTATGTTTTTAGAAAAGCGGAAATTATCCTGCATATAGTAGAGTTTTATTTGTGGGTAGCATGTATTAAGTTTTAGGAGTTCCTTGGAGCTTGCACCCCTAAAACCATATATTGACTGGTCGTCATCTGCAACTATAAATAAATTTTTATATTTTTCGGCAAGCAGGTTTATAATTTTTAATTGTAAAAGAGAAGTATCCTGTCCTTCATCAATTTGTATATATCTAAATCTATCCTGAATTTTTTCTAAAATTTCCGGATTATCTAAAAATATTTTTAAACAATATACCAGTATATCATCAAAATCTATAAGATTATTTTTCCATTTAAAATTTTCATAATTATTAAATACATGAGAAAATGAAGAAAAACCTCCTCCATAAGATTTCTTATAATCCTCATAGGTCATCATAGAATTTTTGATAAATGTAGAAATCCTAAAAAATTCTTCGAGCTCCTCATCTCCGATTTTTCTATTATTTATATTGAAAAATATCCTATTTATAAGGACGGATTTGTTTATTGACTCTTCAGATTCTATAAGTTTGAGGGATAATTTTTTTGAAATGGCGTATTTTCTGACTATTTCGTAGGCAAAAGCATGTATTGTAGAAAATTTTAAGGAATATTTGCCATATTTCGTAAAATATCTTTTTTCCATATCAAGGGCTTGAGCCTTTGAAAAAGTCATAGATAGTATTTCTTTGGGGTTTACCCCGCTTTCTATTAACTTGTTTATTCTTTTCAGTAGGACGGTGGTTTTGCCGGAGCCCGGAACTGCCAAGGTAAGGGCGGGGCCATCCTTGTGGCAAATTGCCGTCATTTGTTCTTTTGTATATTCCATGAATTTGATTTTATTAAATAGAAATTAATAAGTCAAATTCAAAAAAATTAAAATATTTTTAAATTTCTTGTAATCTACATGTAAGATGGACTTGTT
>JAEXBH010000175.1 GCA_023394215.1 Bacillota bacterium
AGTAAGACCAATCTTAATAAGGCCTTGGATGGAGATAGGGTCAGAGTTACTCTATTGAAGGAAGCTTATGATGATAGGAAGGCTGAAGGAAAGATCGTAGAGGTTTTGGAAAGAAATAAAAGTATCATGGTAGGAACTTTTCAAAAATCTAAGGATTACGGTTTTGTAATCCTTGATGATAAGAAATATAATCATGATATTTATATACCTTCTAAGCATATTAACAAGGCTAAGGAGGGTGATAAGGTAGTAGTTGAACTTAAGTCCTTCGGTAAGGGGGATAAAAATCCAGTTGGCAGGATTAAAGAGATTCTGGGAAAGGCATGGGATACCGGTATAGATGTTTTGTCAATTGCAAAAAATCTTGATATACCGGATAAGTTTTCTGCCGAAACCTTAACTTATGCCAAAAATTTGCCTCAAGAACTCTCAAAGGCTGATTATCATGATAGGAAGGATTTTAGAGATCTTTTTACAGTCACTATAGATGGTAGGGATTCGAAAGATTTTGATGATGCAATCTCCATAGAAATGGAAGAGGGCTTATATGCCTTATATGTTCATATTGCCGATGTAGCTCATTATGTAAAAGTAAATACGGACATAGATAGGGATGCCTATAAGAGAGGTAACTCCGTGTATTTGCTTGACAGGGTTATACCTATGTTGCCTGAAGAACTTTCCAATAATCTTTGTTCTTTAAATCCGAATGAGGACAGACTTGCCGTTACGGTCAAGATGCTTATTAATGAAAGAGGTAAGGTAAAGGATTATAATTTTTATGAATCGGTAATAAGAAGCGATTATAGGTTAATTTATGAAGATGTTTCAGATTATCTTGAAGATGAAAATAAGGGTTTGGAAATAAAAGCCAAAAAGGATTCGGTATTGGAAAACAGGCTCAGACTTATGGGTGATTTGCATTATATATTATGGGAAAAAAGGGAGAGAAAGGGATCTCTTGATTTTAATTTTAAAGAATCAAGAATAGACTTGGATCAATACGGTAAACCCATTGATATATCCATAGCTGAAAGAAGGGTTGCCAATAAGATGATAGAATCCTTTATGGTAATTACAAATGAAATTGTCGGAGGACATTTCGCAAATATAGAAGTTCCTCTTTTATATAGGGTACATGATGAGCCTGCCGAGGAAAAGGTGCTTGAGTTTAAGCGAACTATAGGTAAGTTCGGTTTGATTATTGCCGGTAAGGACCTATACACCAAGGATTTTCAAAATGTTCTTAAAGAAGTTGAAGGAAGTGATAAGGAGCTCTTGGTAAACAATCTTATGCTTCGTTCAATGAAGAAGGCTGAATATAGGAGAGAGCCCGGCATACATTTCGGGCTTGGGATAGAAAATTATTCTCATTTTACAGCCCCTATAAGAAGATATAATGATATAGTGGTGCACAGAATTTTAAAAGACAGTTTATATTCCAGGTTTAAGAAGGTTAGGAATTCCTATTTAAATCGTTTGGATGAAATTGCAAGCCATGTATCCGAAACCGAAAGAAGGGCTGAAGAAGCCGAGAGAGAGGTTGATAAGCTTATAAAGTGCAAATATATGGAAGATAAGATAGGAAATGTGTTTAGAGGTATAATATCTTCTGTGACGGCCTTTGGATTTTTTGTAGAGCTTTTAAACACTGTTGAGGGTTTAGTGCACTTTAGGAGCTTGACAGATGATTTCTATGAATTTGATGAAGAAAATTATTATATTAAGGGTCAGAATACGGGCAAGGTTTTTGAACTTGGACAAGAGGTTAAGGTTGAGCTTGAAAGTGTTGATATCCAATTAAGAGAAATAAATTTTAAGTTGGTGAATGATGAGAAGTGAAGATAAGTTAATAGCAAATAATAAGAAAGCCAAGCATGAATACTTTATAGAGGAAGTCTTTGAGGCCGGTATAGCTCTCACAGGTACTGAAGTAAAAAGTATAAGGTTGGGCAAAGTCTCTATAAAGGAGGCTTTTTGCAACATAAAGAAGGGGGAAGCACTTATACAGGGCATGCATATAACCCCTTATGAGTTCGGTAACAGGTATAATGTTGATCCAATAAGGGATAGGAAACTTTTATTGAACAGGCGTGAAATAAATAAGATTTTAGGGAAAATAAAAGAAAAGGGCTATGCCTTTATTCCCTTATCCATAAATCTTAGGCATGGTTTGATAAAAGTTGATGTAGCCTTGGCAAGAGGTAAGAAGTTGTATGACAAGAGGCAGGACAGTGCAAATAAAGATGCAAGCAGAAAGATAGAGCAGGCACTTAAGAGAAGCTTATAAATATTATATTTTTTATTGAGAGTATAATTGATTATACTCTCAATTTTTATAGGCAAAATTGATAAATTAATATTTTTATAGAAAAAAGTTTTTAAATCCTGTATAATACAAAAGATAACGATTGCAAAAAGAGGAGAGAGTAATATGTTAGAGTTGAAGGATTTGAAATTAGGAGTAGCAAGTGCTTCAGCCCAAATTGAAGGAGGAGAGGTAAATTCAAATTGGAATACATATTCAGATTTGAATAAAATTACCGACGGCTCCAATATCAAGAGGGCTACAGATCATTGGAACAGGTGGAAGGAAGACGCAGACCTTTTGGATGAACTGGAAATAAAGCACTACAGGATGAGCTTGGAATGGGCGAGGATAGAGCCTAAGCAGGGCGAGTTTGACCAAGCTGCTATGGATAGGTATTTGGAGGAAATATTATATCTTAAGAATAAGGGTATAGAGGTGCTCTTGACACTTTACCATTTCAGTCATCCGCAGTGGTTTGAGGATTTGCATTCCTTTGAAAAGGAAGAAAATATCGATATATTTTTAAGATTTGTAGATTATGTTATAAGGCAGGTCGGAGCTTATGTTAAGGATTTTTGCACTATAAATGAACCTAATGTATATGCAGTAAATTCTTACTTTTTCGGAGAATGGTTGCAAGAGGAAAAAAACATCATAAAAACTATTAAGGTGATGAGCATTTTTGCAACTTGCCATATAGAAATTTATAAGCTTATAAAAGCTATATTTGCTGAAAATGCTTGGGGTGATTCTGATGTAACTTTTGCTCTTCATATGAGATATTTTACTCCATATAAAAATAATTTCATAAACAGGTTGGGAGTAAGATTGTTTAATTTTCTATTTCAAGAGGGCATATTTAAGGCAAGTGCACTTGGACAATTTAAATTTCCTTTCAAGAATATAAGAAAGCATCCGAAAGGGCAGTATTTAGACAGCATAGGCATAAATTATTATTCAAGAGGACTTGTTGATAAATTCAGCGATAAGGTAAAAGAGAAGGCCTATAAAAATGACCTGGGTTGGGAAATATACCCTAAGGGTTTGGCTGAATCGGCAAAGAAGCTTTACGGAATTTTCCCCTTACCTATAAAGATTACAGAAAATGGAACCTGTGATAACAGTGACAGTTTCAGGGTGAGATTTATATATGACCATTTAGAGGTTTTATTGGAAACGGGATTACCTGTGAGCCATTATTATCATTGGTGCTTTGTTGATAATTTTGAATGGAAGGAAGGAGAAATACCAAGATTCGGTATAGTTCATGTAGATTATGAAAGCCAAAAGAGGACTATAAAAAACTCAGCTTATTTTTATAGGGAACTTATCCGAAGAAAGCGTGTGGATGAAGAACTTTATCAAAATTA
This sequence comes from Bacillota bacterium, assembly GCA_023394215.1. Classification (GTDB taxonomy): domain Bacteria; phylum Bacillota; class Clostridia; order Tissierellales; family Peptoniphilaceae; genus JAUMWX01. Next base: position 3,682 of record JAEXBH010000175.1, read on the forward strand.
TGTGGATAAATCCTGCTATCATAGGGGAGATATAAATGTATTAAGAGGCTTACTATCAGAAGAAGAATTGAGGAATAAAAGGTGAAATCTAAGAGAAATTATTTTTATGGTGTGGGAACCCTTGGAAGGGATATGGTATACGCTCTTACCTCTATGTATCTTATGTATTTTTTGACGGATATTTTGGATATAAGCGTGAGAGGAATAGCGGTAGTTACAATTGTTATGGTTTTACTTAGGGTCTTTGATGCCCTTAACGATCCTTTTGTAGGTATGCTTATCGACAATACAAAAAGTAAATATGGGAAATTTAAGCCGTGGATCCTGATTGGAGGCTTTTTTTCGGCAATTTTCACAGTTCTCCTTTTTGTAGATTTTGGCGTAAATGAGGGAGTATATTTAGTAATCTTTACCATAGTTTATCTTATGTGGGGTATTACCTATACCTGTCATGATATTTCCTATTGGTCAATGTTGCCGGCTCTAAGCAAAAATCAAGCTGAAAGGGAAAAGATAGGTTCCATAGCGAAAATTTGTGCCGATGTAGGCATATTCAGTATAGTAATAGGAATAGTACCGATTACGGAAGCTTTAGCCCCTCATGTGGGAGGGATAAAACAGGCATATTTCATATTTGCCCTTGTTTTATCGATAATAATGATATTTTTTATGCTTCTCATGTCCCTTATAGTAAAAGAGGACAGGACTTCTGTAAAAGCGGCAGAAAGAACGAGTCTTAAGGAAATAATAAGCATAATATTCAGAAATGATCAGCTTTTATGGGTAGTTCTTGCTATGGTCCTATTTACTATAGCAAATACAACTACAACAAGTTTCGGTTTGTATTACTTTCAATATATTTTGGGAGAAAAGGATCTATACAGTGTATTTGCCGGAGTTTTAGGAGTATCACAGCTTTTGGCACTGATATTATTTCCTTTTTTATCTCAAAAGATCGGAAGGAGCAAGTTGTATGCCTTAGGGACTATTTTGGTTTGTATAGGATATTTGTTCTTTTATGTAGCCGGAAATATAGTGACCGTTTCTATAGGTGGGGTTTTGACTTTCTTCGGTGAAGGCTTTATACAAATACTTATGCTTATGTTTATATCCGATTGCGTCGAATACGGTGAATGGAAGCTCGGCAAGCGTAATGACTCAATTACCTTATCCCTTCAACCCTTTATTGCTAAAATGGGATCTGCTCTTGCTGCTGGCGTGGTGGGACTTACCCTTATAATAACAGGTATAAAGAATGCAAGAGGACCTCAAGATTTATCGGGAATGGATGTTGCGATCTTTAAATTTTCCATGCTTATATTACCTCTTATAATAATAGTTGCAGGTTATATTTTGTATAAGAAAAAGTTTAAGATCGATAAGGAATTTTACGAAAAAATTATTAAGGATCTTGAAATTAGAAGAACTGCGGATAAGTAAAAATTTTATAAAAGCTGCTTATTAAGGGAGTATGTTTGAAATATTTTATTTCAGCATACTTCCTTTTTATTATGCTTATATAAACATTTATTTTATAGGAATATTAAATATAAAAGATTATAATACTTGATATATAATATTATACGCTATATAATATTAAGCGATATAAATGTATTTTATATAAAGAGAAAAGAGGATTTTTAGGAGGTGGTTATTATATTTCCAATTTCATCGACTTTGATGGATTTTTGCTCTCTCTCATTACTTAAGAATAAGGATCGGTATGGTTACAGTTTTACACAGAAAATTCAACAGTATATGAATATTTCAGAATCTACTATATATCCGGTTTTACGAAGACTTGAAAAAGATGAATTGCTTATTACTTATAATAAACCGTATCAGGGAAGAAATAGAAAATACTATCAAATAACTGACAAGGGATTGAAACAACTTGAGATTTACAGAAAGGAATGGATTGAATACAAAGTTATGATCGATAATCTTACTAATGAATCTGTAGACAGTTTGGAGGAAGAATAATGACAAGATCGGAATACCTTTACGATTTGAGAAATAGATTATCTAAATTGGATAGCTATGAAAGAGAAGAGGCTATAAATTTTTATGAGGAACTTTTTGATGAGAGCGGGATAGGATATGATGATCAAGTACCTTTGGATTTCACGAGTCCGCAAAAGGCAAGTTATGAAATTTTTAGAGATATATCAGCAGAAAGACTTGAAGATCAGCAAGAAGAAAGCAGAGAAAGGGGAAAAAAGGGTAAAAGACCGGGAAAACTTGCCACTATATTCTTGTTAATTTTAAGTTCTCCAATTACAATACCTTTGGCCATAACCTTGTTGCTTATATTGCTTGTTGTTGCTATTGTCATATTCTTTATATTTGTAGCAGGTATACAAATAGTTGGAGCTGCAATACTTGTTATGTTTATATATCTCCCTCCTGAAGGTATTGACTTATTTTCTATTTTATTTTGTATAGGGATGGCTCTACTGGGGTTCTCTATAAGTATTTGGGCGATAAAGATGGGTAAAAGTTTGAATAATTTTGTAAAAAATAAACTGATAGAATATAGGAAACGTTAGGAGAAATAAGATGAAGTTAAAAAGAATAGGTTTTATATCATTTATACTTGGTCTTACCTGTGTAATTTTGGCAATAGCATTGGGATTTAGAGGATTCAATGTAATAAAGGCTTATGAAAAAGTGAAATTTAGAGATGTCAATAAATTATCGATAAATTTAGATTTCAACAGTTTGGAGATTATGGAAGGCGATAAAGAAGGATCTGAGCTTGAGGTAGAATATCCAATTTATAAAAACAACTTACAATATATTGGTTTGGAAAAAGAAGGAGATCTTTTAAAAATAAGAGGTAATACAAACCGGATATTCAATATTGGTAATTCTTTTATCGGAAAAAAAGATTCTATAAAGCTTATCATTCCTAAAAATTTTACTTTTAAGGAAGCAAGTATTAAATTAGATGCCGGTAGTATGACTGTGTCGGGATTTAAAGCTGAATCTACGGATATTAATCTTAATGCGGGAAGTTTAACTGCAAAGAAAAGTGATTTTGGAAAGCTTTTTATGGAGCTTAATCTTGGTTCTTTTAAAGGAAATATGATTGAAGTGAAGGATTCAAGTGTAGTTTTGAGCATGGGAAGTTTCGATGGGGAAATAAGAGCAAGAGGAAGTGTAGATATTAATTTATCTATGGGTTCATGTAAACTTTATACCTATGACGGATATTATAAGTATGAAGCTGATGCTGATATGGGAAGTAAGAGCATAACTCGTAAAAATGAAAATGAAGTTGATTTTAATAAACCTTTTGATGGAATTTTTAATATTAAAGTTAGTATGGGCAGCATAAAAATAAAAGAAAATTAAATGCAGTATAACTGCAAGTTCCTGGGGGAAAATAATAAAGGACTTTATATCGCAGACAAATATTTTTTAGTGTCTTTGATATAAAGTCCTATTTTTATAAGATTTTAATATCCCATAAAGTTGTCAATTTTTATATTTTTTTCTTCAACACCAAGATTCATCAATTTTTCTTTGAAAATCTTATTCATCATAGGAGAGCCGGCTACAAGGTATTCTGAATCGTTAAGGTTTTTCTTGGCAAACTCGTCTGTCCTATTTGTGAACTCATCCCTATCTGAAATGTATATAAGTTTAAGATTAGGCATCTTGGTAGAAATTTCGGCAAAAGTTTCTTTGTAGGCGAATTCTCCTCTGTCATCGGAATAAAGAACAGTGATGTCGTGCTCTAAATCGTTATTTTCAGACCAATGCTTTAGGATGGATCTTACAGGTGTTATACCTATGCCTCCGGCTATTACGAAAGATTTTTTGCAGGTTCTGTCCAAATCAAAATTTCCTTTAGCCTCAGCAACTAAAAGGCTGTCGCCGACTTTAATTTGATTTTTAAGATATTCCTTGTAGCTTGTATGAGGATCTGCAATCCTTGTGGTAAACATTAAAAAATTGTCTTCAGGTGCGGATGCTATTGAAAATATTCTTATTTCTCTGTCATTTTCATCAAGTTTAATATCCTTTGTTTTCCACATTGTATGTTGACCGGCTTTAAACTCATAGCCTTCGGGGATATCGAAAATATAGCTGTAGCTGTCACCGGTTTCTTTAACTATTTCTTTCAACTTAACTTCAAAAAAATTCATTACAATTCTCCCTTATTTTTCTTAAATTCTTCAACTACTATTATATCAATTATTGCTAACATATCAACGAACTTATATGGTAAAAAGTAAAAATTTTTTGATATAATATTTTAAAGGTCGGGAGGTTATATGAAAAAGATAATTCAAGCTATACCAAATATCAGTGAAGGCAGGGATAGGGATAAGATTGAAAAGATTCTTGATTCTGTAAGGAAT
>JAEXBH010000181.1 GCA_023394215.1 Bacillota bacterium
AGCCAAGCTTTTCACTATACCAAACTTCCAAGCACCCGCATTTTCACTTGAAGCAATCATAACAATGCTTCCTGTAATACTTGTTATAACCTCTGAACACATTTCCCATCAAGTAGTTACATCCAACATAGTAGGTAGGGATTTGATAAAAGATCCGGGATTACACAGATCAATATTTGCTGATAACTTCTCAACAGCCCTATCAGGTTTAGTGGGCGGTGTTCCTACTACAACCTATGGAGAAAATATAGGCGTAATGGCAATTACAGGAGTTTATTCCGTAAGGGTTATAGGCGGTGCTGCTGTTATCTCAATTCTTATGGCATTCATAGGACCGTTAGCCGCTCTTATACAAACAATACCGGGAAATGTAATAGGAGGTGTAACTTTCCTTCTTTACGGTATGATAGGTACATCAGGTCTTAGACTTTTCGTAGACCAAAGAGTAGATTTCAGCAAGAGTGAAAATCTTGTACTTACTTCTATAATATTTATAGCCGGTTTATCAGGGCTACAAATCAAACTCGGCTCAATAAACCTAAGCGGCATGGTACTTGCATCAGTCGTAGCTGTTATACTTAGCCTTGTTCTATATATTATTAAGAAAATCGGACTTTTTAACGAATAGAATTATGAATGATAAAAATCAGGAGATAATGGATAAAATGACAAAAACCTGTACCTGCAAATCCATTTCAAAATATAAGTTTAAAAAACTCATAGCTGAGGGAAATGACAACCTTGTTAGTTTACAAAATCTTACGGGAGCCGGTACCGGTGCCTGCAAGGGCAGATATTGCACGGACAGAATTTTGGAACTTATAGATCAATACTGGGAAAGCAGATAAACTTTCAAAAAAAGGCTCTAAAATTTTCACTAATATAGCCAAAAGCTTTAATGAAAATTTTAGAGCCTGTATTATTTATAAACCGCCCTCTCTCCGCCTATTTACTTTGGTCTGGAAAATGCAGCCCTTATATGAGCCTCTCCCAATTTTCTTACAGAAAGCCTCAAGGGTACGGCAACATGTTTTATATGCATACCTATAAGCGTATCTCCTATATCGAGTCCCACATCAGCCTTTATAAATTCAACCATTACAGGATCTTTCATATTTTCGTAAGCAGCCTTTGCAAAAGCTCCTCCGGCCTTTACCTTAGGAATAACCGAAACTATCTCCAAGTTCTTTTCTTCAGCCAGTCTTCTCTCCACTACAAGAGCCCTGTTCAGGTGCTCACAGGCTTGACAAGCAAGAAAAATTCCCCTGTCCGATAAAAACTCATAAGCAGTATCAAATATATCCTTACCCACCATCTCGCTCGAAGCGGTCCCTATGGATTTATTCAAAACTTCACTGGTAGAACAGCCTATAACAAAAACCTGTCCCTTTTTCATAGGGACTTTTTCCATTATCTCCTTCAAAATAGAATTCAAATCGACTTTAATATCCATATCAACTCCTGTCCTGTGTTGCCTTGGGCAATTTCCATTTATATCTTAGAGCCAAAATACGAACAAAAATAATAAGGAAAATACAAATCAACATAGAAAACGCCACCTGTATATTTGTGTATCTCCTCATACAAAAATATACAAGTCCCCCTATGAGAGAGGCTGATGCGTATACATCCCTATCCAATATATAAGGCATCCTCAAAAGGAGAATATCTCTTATCATACCCCCGCCTACTCCGGTAATCATACCTACAAAAATATATAAAACTCCGGAATTGTTAAGATTTTGATTGAAGGCTACATTCATACCGAGCACCGTAAAAACCGCCAAACCTATTGCATCAAGTATCATCAATGTATTTTCAAATATCTTGTTTACAGTTTTTGCCTTTACCTTTCCGCTCCTGTAAGCCAATATGAAAACAACCACCGAGCTTAACGCAGCAATATATAGATATATAGGGTTTCTGAAGGCATTGGGAGGATGAATTCCCAAAACTAAATCCCTTACTATCCCCCCTCCCAATGCTGTAATACAGCTTAGGATTAAGACTCCCAAAAAGTCCATCTTAGCCTTTATTGCTTCCAAGGCTCCCGCTATGGCAAAGGCAACTACACCTATTATTTCAAATGCAAAAATAAAATTGCTCATACCATCCTCTTAAATAAACCTGTAATTATAGTTATCTATTCCTTAATCTCTGCCGGCTTGAGCAGCAAGTTCAAGCAACTCTTCTTCTGAAAACTCATACTCATTTCCACAAAAATCACAAATAATATGAGCATGCCCATCCTCTTTTGCAATCTCCAACAAGTCTTTTTTTCCTATAGAAATAAGTCCTCTTGCCATCCTTTCCCTTGAGCAATGGCACTTGTAGAAAACCTCTTCCTTAGCCAAAATTTCCGGTTCAAAATCCGAAAAATAAAGATCCAAAATTTGCTCAGGACTTAACCCCTCATCTATCAAATCTGAAACAGGTCTGAGTTCCTTTACCATAGCTTCAAGCTTTGTGATTGTTTCATCTAAAGCTCCCGGCATTACTTGGACAAATATACCCCCTGCTGCCCTTATTGAAAGATCCTTATCAACCAAAACTCCCAAACTCACTATACTTGGAGTTTGTTCAGAGTAAAAGAAATAGTTGGCAAAATCTTCGGCAATTTCTCCGCTCACAATATTGGATAGACCTGTATAAGGCTCTTTCAAGCCTAAATCCTTTATTATGGCCATACTGCCGCTTACACCCACAAAGGCGGAAACATCAAGCTTACCCTGGTATTTTGACGGGGCATCGGCTTTTGGATTTTGAGCCGTTACTCTTACATTTCCACTACTGTCCGATATAGCCGTAAGTTTGCCCCCGACCCCGTTTCCGTCAAATCTTAGAGTCAAGGAATCATTCTTGGATTTTAAATCCAAGCCCATAATACTTGCCATTGTTGCAAGTCTACCCAAAGCCGCAGAAGCTGTGGCACTGGAGCCATGTCTATCTCGGATCTCCTGCACCATATTTGTCGTTTTTCCTATAAATATCCTGATAGACTTATCTTTGTCTACAGCCCTTATTATATAATCTTTCATAATTCTCCTAAAATATTTAAAGCCCCATATAATATGGGGCTACTTCTACACTGAGCTATTTATATTATAACTTAACTACATTAGAAGCTTGAGGGCCTTTTCCGCCTTCAACGATTTGGAATTCAACTTCTTGACCTTCATTTAAAGTCCTGAATTCTCCAGTATCTTCTAAAGCAGAGAAGTGTACGAATACATCTTGTCCATCTTCAGTAGAAAGGAATCCATATCCTTTTGTTGCGTTGAACCATTTAACTGTTCCTTTAACCATTGTGTTCCTCCAAAAAATAATCATAGACCGAAGTCTACCTTTTCAATATAACACACAATGAAAACTAATTCAACTTTATTTCTTAATACCCTTGCAGGCCTTAAATAAAATCCTTTGTGTTTTCCCTTCTTTATAAGCTTTGAAGTTGTCTTCATCAAAATATCTTATACTTTGAAAACCTATTTTTTCAAGCAGGGTCACTATCCTATCTATACTGTAATATCTCTCAGTCTGCCTCTCAATAATCCTCTCATATAAGCCGTTTTCATGCTTAACAAAAAAGTTAATGGTAAAATCGATAAGATCTCCATCCATGCTGTTTTCCCAACTGTAAAAAATATTGTCCTTTTCATAAATCAAAGTATTATCTGCCAAAACTTCTTTCAACTTATAGCGAGAATTAATATCAAAAATAAATACCCCTTCATCTCTAAGCCCTTCATATACATCGGCAAAAAGTTTTTCCAACAATTTATCATCCTGTATATAGTTAATTACATCAAGCAGACACACTACGGCGTCAAAACTGTAATCCTTGTATCTGAACTTATACATATCCTGCATAATAAGATTTACATTTCCCCTGTCTATAAGCTTTGGAAAAGCCTCATTAAGCATTTCTATTGAGTTATCAAAAGCAAGTATATCAAAGGAAGAAGCAGCCAACTTATCGGTCAAATTTCCGGTACCGCATGCTATTTCAAGCAAGTTTCCGGATTCAATCCCACTTTCCTTTAGAATTTTAAAAATATTATCAGCATATCTATCATAATCTATATCAAAAACCAATTTATCATAAAGCTGTGAAAACTTATTATACATACACTTTCCTAATCTTCAAAAGTAAAAATATATGGGCAGTTTCTATAGTGATTTCCGTAATTTAAACCGTAACCTACTATAAAAACATCTTCTATGGTCTTTCCTACAAAATCAGGGCTTATTTCAACAAGCCTTCTTGAAGGTTTATCAAGCATTACCGCAGTCTTTATGGATTTAGGATTTTTCCTGCTTATATGTCCGACTATTTCTTTCAAGGTATTGCCTGAATCACAAATATCATCAACTATGATTACATCCTTACCCTCCAAATTTTCCCTTACGTCAAATAGGATATCAACCTTGCCGGATGTGACTTCTCCATCATCCCCGTAACTTGAAGTCGTCATAAAGTCAATCACTACAGGAAGGCTTATCTCCCTGCAAAGATCCGCTGCAAATACAAAACTTCCCCTAAGCAAAGATATTAAAACCACTTCTCCGTCATAAGATTCATTTATCTTTTTTCCAACTTCTTTAACTATTTCCTTTATTTCTTCTCTGTTTAAAAGTACAGATTCTCTTTTTTCTGCCATAACCCTTCCCTTAGCCTAATTTATTGTTAACATCTTTCAAACTGTTTTCTATCTCTACAAGCATCAAACTATACTTTTCAAATTTTGCCTTTTCCTCATCAACAAGCTTTTTAGGTGCTTTTGATGTAAATTTTTCATTTTCAAGCTTGCCCTTTGCTCTGGCTATTTCAGATTCAATCTTTTTCTTCTCCTCTTCAAGCCTTGCCTTTTCCTTTGCATAATCTATAAGCCCGTCAAGAGAAAGGTAAAGTTTATAACCTTCCATAACCATAACCACTGCATCGCTGTCTAAGTTATCCTGTTCTAAGAACTTAACTTCCTTCACGGATGCCAATGATACAAGATTGTAAGATAAGTCTCTGAATATCTTCCTTACAGATTCATCTTCCGTAAACATAAATATTTCAGCCTTCTTTGAATTAGGAATATTTAACTCAAGTCTTTGAGCTCTTATGGCCTTTATACCGTCTATCATAATAGAAACGGCCTTTTCTTCCCATTCATAATTTTCCTCTTCAAGATATAAAGGATAGTCGGCTTCTATTATCATGCCCTCTTTATTCGGTAAATAAGAATATATCTCCTCGGTTATAAAAGGCATAAAAGGATGCAAAAGTTTCAAAATCTTTTCCAAAGAATAAAGTAAGCTTGCCATAGCCGCATCTTTTTTAGATTCGTCCTCACCATAAAGCCTGTTTTTTACAAGTTCTATATACCAATCACAGTATTCAAACCAGATAAATTCATAAAGGCTGCTTGCAGCTATACCGATTTCATATTGATCCAAAAGCCTGTTTACTTCCTTACTTACGGCATTAAGCCTTGAAATTATCCACTTATCCTCTATTTCAAGCCTATCCTTATCAAAACTGTAAGTTTTATTGTCATCAATATTCATAAAGATAAACCTTGAAGCATTCCAAATCTTATTGGCAAAGTTTCTGTTTGCTTCAACTTTCTTGTCTATATATCTCATATCATTTCCGGGTGTATTTCCGGAAACAAGATTAAACCTAAGGGCATCCGCTCCATATTTTTTTATTTCAAGAAGAGGATCTATTCCGTTTCCAAGAGACTTGCTCATCTTTCTTCCAAGCTCATCCCTTACAATTCCGTTTAGATATACGGTATCAAATGGAAGCTTGCCCGTATTATGAAGGGATGAAAACACCATTCTGATTACCCAGAAAAATATAATATCATATCCGGTCATAAGGACATTTGTAGGGAAGAAATACTTAAAATCTTCCGTAGCCTCAGGCCAACCAAGTGTAGAAAACGGCCATAATGCTGAAGAAAACCATGTATCAAGCGTATCTTCATCCTGTTCAAATCTTTCAGATCCGCAATCATTACACTTATCCGGCATTTCCCTCGCAACAAACATCTTGCCGCATGACTTGCAATAATAAACAGGAAGCCTATGACCCCACCATAATTGTCTTGATATATTCCAATCCCTTATATTTTCCAACCAATTTTGATAAATTTTTCCAAATCTTTCAGGAATAATTTTCAACTCCCCATTTAAATAAGCATCAAGGGCAGGTTTAGCCAAATCCTTCATGGCAACAAACCACTGCTCTGAAACAAGGGGTTCTATAATAGTATGGCATCTTTCACAATGCCCAACTGCATGGTCATGGTCCTCAACCCTATTTAAAAATCCTTCTTCCTTAAGTCTTGATACTATAAGCTTTCTTGCTTCAAACCTGTCAAGTCCTGAAAATTCTCCATAACCATCGGCTATGGTAGCATCATTTTTTATAACCTGACATTGCCCTAAATTGTGTCTCTTACCAAGTTCAAAGTCATTAGGGTCATGGGAAGGAGTTATCTTTACACAACCTGTACCGAATTCCATATCAACATAGTCATCTGCTATCAATGGAATCTCCCTTCCAACTATAGGAAGTATAAGTATTTTTCCAACCAATTCCCTATATCTTTCATCTGCCGGATTTACCGCTACAGCCAAGTCACCAAGCATAGTTTCCGGTCTGGTGGTAGCAATGGTAATATAGCCGGAGCCGTCTTTAAAAGGATAATTTATATGCCATAGATGTCCCTTTGTATCCATATGCTCAACTTCCGCATCGGAGATGGTCGTATCACATGAAGGGCAATAGTTTAAAATCCTTTCTCCCTTATAGATAAGCCCCTCTTCAAACATCTTTACAAATACTTCTATTACCGCATCCGAAAGTCTGTCATCCAAGGTAAAGGCCTCTCTTGACCAATCGCAGGAAACTCCCAGCTTTCTCAATTGCTTCTTAATGTTTCCCCCATACTCGTGGGTCCAATCCCAGGCTTCTTTCAGAAAACCGTCTCTTCCAAGTTCTTCTTTTGATTTTCCTTCATTCCTGATTTTTTCAACTACCTTGGCTTCGGTCGAAATGCTTGCATGATCGGTCCCCGGCACCCAAAGGGCTGAAAACCCGCTCATCCTCTTCCATCTTATCATTATATCTTGTAGGGTATTATTTAAGGCATGTCCCATATGCAAGTTTCCCGTTACATTTGGAGGCGGCATAACTATAGTAAAAGGTTTTTTACTATGGTCTATCTTTGCGGTAAAATATCCGCCTTCTTCCCATTCCTTGTATATCCTATCTTCAAAAATTTGTGGATTATAGTTTTTTTCTAAATTTTTCATTTTGTCTCCTAAAACAAAAAAGCCCTTAAGAGCCTGCACGTTATTTACTAAATTATAGTAAATAAGGGCTTTTTAGTCAAGAAATCTAATCCTTCTCGTATATTTAAAAATTTTTTCAAAATTTAACTTTAAAATTCCATATTTTAATTAATTTATGTGTTAAGAATTGATATTAAAACGGCTTTTGATATAATAAAAGAGTACACTAAAAGATAGTTAGGAGACTTTATGCAAGATAATAAAATATGGATATTTTCCGATAGGCAATCGGAAAGTTTAACAAACATATTGATAAACAACCTGTTCAGTTTGGGTCTTGCTGATGACTTGGTATTTTGCGATTATATCGAGGATTTGGACAGTCTTAAAGAATTAAAACTTATGGATGAAAAACAAATCATATACTTTGTCTTCGAAAACAGGGAAATGGCTTCTTTTATTGTTGAAAAATGCCGAGAACTCGGTATAAAATATTTTGACGTCTATAACATATTGTTTGGATTTTTAAGGTCTATGATTTCAGGTATATCAGAGGGTAAAGAAATAGGTAAGTTGGTTGAAATCAGTAAAAAGAAATTTGTAGAATTTGCAATCAACAATGATGACGGGAAAAATCCGTCGGCCATCAAGGAAGCTGACTTTGTGATTGTCGGTATATCAAGAACAACAAAGACTCCGCTGTCAATCTATATGTCTAATCAAGGTTTTAAAGTTGCAAACGTTCCCCTTGTTCCGGAATTGGATATTCCCGAGGAACTCTTTGATATAGACAAAAATAAAATTATCGCTCTGACAATGAGCTTAGAAAGGCTTGAAGCCATCAGAAAAGAAAGGCTCAAAAGTTTGGGACTTCCTAAAGATGCCGTTTATGCCAGCTTGGAAAGAATTAAAGAAGAACTTAACTACGCTGAGCATATAATAAAAAAACTTGGGTGTCATTCCATCGACGTTTCCTATATATCCATAGAAGAAACTGCCGATGTAATTAAAAATATGATACATAAATTTTGAAAGGGGTAAAAAATGGAAAAGAAATACGTTTATGGTTTCGAAGAAGGCAATAAAGATATGAGAAGCCTTCTTGGCGGTAAGGGTGCCAATCTTGCCGAAATGACTAAGATTGGTGTTAACGTACCTTATGGTTTTACTGTTACTACTGAAGCTTGTAACAGATATTACGATGAAAACAAAAGAATTTGGCCTGAGCTTATCAGTGAAGTTAAGGCACACCTTGCGACAACTGAAGAAAAGCTTGGTAAAAAGTTCGGAGATAACACAAATCCTCTACTATTCTCAGTTCGTTCAGGTGCAGTTTTCTCAATGCCCGGTATGATGGATACAATCTTAAACTTGGGTATCAACGATATAGCGGTTGAAGCTATAGCAAAAAATACAAATAACGAAAGATTTGCCTACGATTCATACAGAAGATTTATTCAAATGTTTGCCGATGTAGCAATGGGTATAGACAAAGAAAACTTTGAAAAAATTCTTGAAGCTAAAAAAGAAGAAGTCGGTGTTCATCTTGACAGTGAACTTGATGCGGCTGCTCTTAAAGATGTAGTTGCCAGATATAAAAATGCTTATAAGGAACTAAAGGGAGAAGATTTCCCTCAAGATCCTGAAGCTCAACTTTTTGCTGCTATAGAAGCGGTATTTGCTTCTTGGAACAATGACAGGGCTATCCTATATAGAAAAATGAACGATATCCCTCACAATCTTGGTACAGCTGTAAACGTTCAATCCATGGTATTCGGTAACATGGGTGAAACATCCGGTACAGGTGTTGCTTTCTCAAGAAACCCTGCAACAGGTGAAAATAAACTGTTCGGTGAATATCTGATGAACGCTCAAGGGGAAGACGTAGTAGCCGGTATCAGAACTCCAAGCCCTATAGATCACCTAAAAGAACAAATGCCTGAAGTATACAAAGAATTCCATGATACTGCAAAGAAGCTTGAAAATCACTACAGAGATGTGCAAGATTTGGAATTTACCATAGAAAACGGAAGATTGTTCCTACTTCAAACAAGAAACGGTAAAAGAACAGCCGAAGCTGCTGTTAATGTAGCTGTAGATTTGGTAAAAGAAGGTCTTAGAACAAAGGAAGAAGCCTTATTAATGGTTGAACCTAACTCATTAGATCAATTATTGCACCCTACTTTCTCTAAGGAAGCTCTTAAGAGTGCCGTAGTTTTAACTAAGGGTCTTAACGCTTCTCCAGGTGCGGCTACAGGTTACATCTCATTTGATGCTAAAGAAGCTACACAAAGAACAGCTAAAGGCGAATCAGTTATCTTGGTAAGAACCGAAACTTCTCCTGAAGACTTGGAAGGTATGGTATCAGCTAAGGGTATCTTAACAGCTCGTGGAGGTATGACTTCTCACGCTGCCGTAGTT
>JAEXBH010000017.1 GCA_023394215.1 Bacillota bacterium
AATTCAAAGCTAAAGCTATAGCCAAGATTACGCCCTTAAATATATTTACTGCATAATATGGTACTGAAGCCATTATAAGCCCATTTTCCAATACCCCTATCAAAAAGGCTCCCGCCAAAGTTCCCAAAGCATTGGGCTTTCCTATACCCGCAACGGAAATACCTATATTTGCAGCCGCTACAGAACCCATTAAATAAATAGCACCTGAATTAATTTGAGCATTACCCACTCTGGCACCGATTAAAATACCTCCTATAGCAGCACAAACTGTTGCAAAAATATATGCCAAAGCCCTATATTTTTTTACATTTATCCCTGACAGTTCCGCAGCCAAAGGATTGTCGCCGACTGCATACATATATCTACCGTGCTTGGTAAAGGTTAAAAATATAAAAGCTAATATAACAATAACTATCATTATAACAATTATCCAAGGAGCCTGACCCAACGTCCTTATAAACTCCGGAACCTTACCGACCGCAATTTCTCCCGACTTTCTTACCATGTTCTCATTTATAGCCCCGCCACCTGCATAGGTCATGGCAATACCTTCAAACATAAACATAGTGGCTAATGTAGCCAACATATCCGGTATATTCAACCTTACTATTAGGAAAATATTAATCAAGGCTACCACTAAACTTATTATTATACTTATCAAAATGGCCAATAGAGTAAATCCTACCGTAGTTCCCATTTCATACCATACAAAGAATGTCATACATAGAGTGTTGGAAAGTGTAGCCGCCGATCCGACCGAAAGATCCATACCGTTTACTGTAAGAGACATAGTCATACCGATTGAAATTATAGTAACAATACTTACCGCCCTTAATATTGTAATAAGATTTTGATGAGTTCTGAATGTAGGCATAGCCACAGAAAAACCTATAATCATAAAAGCGATTGTAAGCAGGATTCCCCATTTTGTAATAAAATCACCTATCGAAAATTTATCTTTTTTCTCTGTTTTATTTTTTTCAGACATATTAATGTCCTCCTGTTGAATAATATAAAAGTTCTTTTTCATTTGTTTCGGATGTTTTTAATTCCTTAACAATTTGCCCGTCAAACATTACCAATACCCTATCGGTAAGGGCTAATATCTCGGAAAACTCACATGTTGCATAGATTATTCCTTTACCTTGTTTAGCCAGATCATCTATAAGCTTATATATATCGCTCTTAGCGCCTATATCAACACCCTTTGTAGGCTCATCAAATATATATACCTTAGCCTGTGATTCAATCCATTTACCTATTACTACCTTTTGTTGATTTCCTCCGGATAACAACTCTACCTTCTGATTAGGGGAAGGTGTCTTTATCCCAAGAGAACCGATAACCTTTTTTGTTGTTCCTAATTGTTTTTCCTTGGATACAAACCCGAATCTATTTAAAAACTTATCAAGTACCGAAAGTGTAATATTTGAATATACAGGATCCTTGACAAGAACTCCTTCTTTTCTTCTTTCTTCAGGAACTAAGGCAAACCCGTTTTTAACCGCTTGAGTTGGAGTTTTTTGCTTTATTTCCTTGCCGTCAAGTATGAATTTATCATGACTTGTATCATATACTCCAAACAAGGCCTTGCACAACTCGGTTTTTCCTCCACCGACTAACCCTGCTATTCCAAGAATTTCACCCTTTTTTAATTCAAAGGAAACATTCTTTACCCTGGAGTCTTTTTCACTTAAGTTTTATACGGTCAATATCGTTTCACCGACCGAACCCGCTTTTCTATCAAAGAGAACAACCGTCTTATCCCCCAACATATGTTCAACTATATGTCTTACAGTCAGATCCTTATCTATTACTTGCTCGTGTACAACCCTGCCTTCTCTCATAATTGTTATATAATCACAGATTTCAAACAATTCCTGAAGTCTATGTGAAATAAATACAACCCCTACACCCTTGTCTTTCACAAGACTTCTTACAATTGAAAATAATTTTTCCGTCTCAGAATTTGAAAGTGGAGCTGTTGGTTCATCAAGCAACAAAAACTTACAGTCTTCTAAAACCGCCTTAGCTATCAACACCATTTGTTTTTCTGCTAAAGTAAGTTCATCAACTCTTTTATTAACATTAATATCTATATCCAAATCCTTCAGCTGCTTTCTCGCCACAGAATATACTTGAGTCCAATTTACAATTTGTCTTTTCCCCATTTGATTTACAAGTTTATTCATATAAATATTTTCTGCAACGGTCAAGCTCGGTACCAAAGCTGTATCCACCTCTTGATATACAGTTTGAACACCAAAACCGAAAGCATCTCTCGGCGATCTGATTTCAATGCCCTCACCGTTTAAAAATATCTCTCCGTCATAGTTTGAGTTAACACCGGAAATAACTTTCATAAGTGTGGATTTTCCCGCTCCGTTCGCCCCTATCAAAGCATATATATGACCGCTTTGGATTTCAAAATCAACATGATTCAAAGCCTTAACTCCGGGAAAACTGACAGAAATATTTTTCAGACTTAACGTGTTTATGTCATTTTTACTCATAATTCATCCCTCACACTTATATAAATGAAACGCTGATATTTCTATCAGCATTTCATTTACATAATATTCTTAATCCATTTTCTTACTTGCTTGTTTCGGATTTTATACTCTTCATCCAATCATATCCGTCAAAAATACCTTTTTCCAAGCCCCAGCCTTCTACTACGGTTTGGATATTTGTCATATTAATTTTATCATTCAACACATCAGTCTTTACCAATTGAGCTGGTAAATTAAATGTATCAGGAGTTTTTTCTCCGGCAAACTTAGCCGCCAATATTCTCATATCCGCAATACCTATCAACTTAGGGTCTACAGCGGCAGTTGATCTCCAGACATCTTTATTAGCCAACATTAAATTAATATCATCGTTTGATACATCAATAGAGAATATCTTTATATCTTTTCTTCCTGCATCATTCAAAGCTTGCAAACAACCCTTAGCAAGTTCATCATATGAACCCCAAATAGCATCCACCTTACCTTCAGGATATTTAGGCAAAATAGCTGCCAAAGCTTCTTGTGTACCGCCTCTTGCATCAGAAGCATTTACCGGTCCTACCAATTCCACTTCTTGAATCTTTCCTTCTTTTACATATTGATCATATATAACTTGTCTTTTATCAAGCGGAGGTATGCCCGGGCCCATCCATGCTCTTATAACCTTAACAGGCTTCTTATCAGGATTTCCTTCAACTAAGGAATCCAAAGAAAGTTTTGCTAAATCCGGATCTTCTTGAGCTGTACTGGTCACACCTTCCAAAATCGGTTTAGTAGTGTCTCCGCCCGGATAAGGAACTGAGTCGAAAGTAACAACCTTCATACCCTTATCTACAGCCGGTTTTAATGAATCATAGCAGTAACCCGCTTCAGCATGAGATACTATCAACCCGTCATAATCTTTTTGAATTACTTGAGCTATTGTTTCTTGAGCCTTTGCATTGTCACCGTCAGTAACAAAGGTGTCAACTTCAAATCCCAAAGCCTTACCTTCACTTACACATCCGTCCAAAAATTGTTGAGTATGGTCTCCTGCAGCCAAATTTCTAACAACAGCTACCTTAATCTTACCGTCTTTCATTTGTTCAGGCATTTTTTCTTTCAATATTTCAACAACTTTTTCAGAACCCTTACCGCCTTCATTGCCGGCATCTTTTTTATTTCCGCAACCTGCAACCATAATAGCAACTAAACATAATGCTATTATCACTCTAAAATGTTTTTTCATTCTTCCCTCCTAAATAATGAATTTTAGTAAACAGAGTAAACAAACTTATGTATGATTACGTTATCCCAATAATATCAAAGCTCTTGTAATATGTCAATACAATATTTTAACTTTAAAGTAACTTAAATTAATCCCATAATTTACATATTTTATTTTGTTAGCTATAATTTTAACCTTGAATAATTTTAGTAAACAAATTAGTAAACAAATAAAATGAAATCATTTTACTTTACAAGAATCCCAATTTAATGTAAGATTATTTAAATGAAATTTTTTAGGAGGATATTATGTTGCTGAAATCTGAAAGAGAAAAAATAGTTATTTATTGTAGAAAACTTATAGAAACAGGCCTAACTAAGGGTACCGGAGGTAACATATCCATAGTTGACAGAGAACACGGTTATATAGCTATCAGCAGCTCCGGCCAAGATTACTATGAAATGGAAGCTTCCGATGTAGCCGTTATAGACTTTGAAGGAAATATAATTGAAGGAAATAGAAAACCGTCAAGTGAATATCAAATGCATACCATGATCTACAAAAATTTTCCTCAAGCTTCCTCTGTTGTACATTGCCACTCCGTTTACGCCACATCCCTATCAATACTAAGAGAAGATCTTCCCGCATCCAACTACCTTTTAGCTTCAGGCGGCGGAAATAATGTAAGATGTTCAAAATACGCATCTTTCGGAAGCAAAGAAATAGGGCTTGCCTGCGTCGAAGCATTAAAAGACAGAAAAGCCTGCTTATTGGCCAATCACGGACAAATAACCTATGCGGAAAGTATAGAAAAAGCCTTCAGTATAGCAAGCACCATAGAAGAATGCGCCATGACATATATGATTGCAAGATCCGTGGGAAAACCCGTAATATTGGATGACAAAGAAATGGAATTTATGGTTGGAAAATTCAAAGGGTACGGCAGGTAAAATTATCCTCTTTTGATGATTAAATTGTAAAAATACAGAATTCAATAAAAAACTTATCACATTAAAAGACGGCTTACTTTTTACAAGTTCGCCGTCTCATTTGCTATTATGTTACAAAATCTACTTTAACCTATGAAGTTCTCTTTCCTCCATCTTATAAATCTTATTAGCGTAATCCGCCACATTTTCATCATGTGTTACCATAACAATAGTTCTGCCTTCCCCATTTAAATCAACCAAAAGCTTCATTATGGTGTCTTTTGTATGTTCATCAATCGCCCCTGTAGGTTCGTCCGCTATAATCAACTTAGGTCCTTTAGAAATCGCTCTTGCTATGGCGACTCTCTGCTTTTCCCCACCGCTTAACTTGGAAATCTTCTTATTCAGCAAATCCTTCGATAAACCCACCTTTGATATTGACTCCTCTATCAGACCTCCTATCTTTCCGGATTTCATTGCAGGATTGATGAGTAAAGAAAGTTCAAGATTTTCCCTCACCGTAAAATCTTCTATCAACCTGTAATCTTGGAAAATATAACCTATTCTTTCATTTCTAATCTTAGATAAAAAGCCATCTCCCTTTTTAGAAATCAATTGATTTTCAAAATAATAATCTCCCCTATACTTATAATCCAAAAGACCGATAATATTTAAAAGCGTAGTCTTACCCACTCCACTTGTTCCCATGATAGCAACAAAATCATTTTCCTCAACTTGAAAATTCAAATTATCTAAAATTTGAATACTCTTATTCTTTTCTATAATAAATTTTTTGCTTATTCCTTCAAGTTTAATCATTCAAACCTCACTTTAACAATATAT
>JAEXBH010000060.1 GCA_023394215.1 Bacillota bacterium
ATATGGAGCTTTAGTATTTTCTGATGACGGATCTAAAATCGGCTTAGCCGTATTCATCAATATAGTCTTGATTAAATCGGACTTGTTATTACCTCCAATATTATTTTCATCAAGATACTGCTTCAAAATTAAGGAAGCCCCTGCAACTTGCGGAGAAGCCATTGACGTTCCGCTCATATTTCTATATGCATTATTTTCAACCGTAGAATAAATATTTCCCCCAACTCCTGTAATTTCCGGTTTAATTCTCAAATCAGGGGTAGGTCCCCATGTAGAAAATTCCGATATCCTTCCGGACAAAGGATTATCCACAACTTTTTGCTTAACATTTATAGTTAATCTATTGTCCAACTCCTTAATTTTTTCCATTAAGGGAAGAGTTGCAAGGCTTAAATATGTCGTATTCTTTATTATCCCGTAAACCAACTTTCCGGCTTCACCGTCTAAAACAAGCCTTCCCGATATCTTGGAATCAGGCCTTGCAAGCAAAATTGCTTTCGGTTTTCTAATTGCTATATTATTTAAGGTGTCTTCAAATATACCCTTTCTTTCGGTTGTTTCCGGCCACTTTACCAATACTATTTTGCCCTCAACATTGGGTAAGTCACCGGTCGGTTCAAGCTTTTTACCATCAGCATCTTTTGTGCTGTCAAATTCTTTTGCTTCTTTTAAATCAATTACTTTTGCAACTATATCATTTTCAATCCCTGCCGGGATAAATAGATTTATGTCTTCCGATTGTTCTGTTCCGGTAGCTTTCCACGTAATCGCATATACACGTTTTTTGGAATTTTCCATTGATGCAACTGCCAAAGTATCTTGATTTATAGCAGGATTTGCAACAAGACCTGTATCATAATTTTCAGCTCTTGCTTCAGATCCATATGTTGCCCCATAATTAATATTTGCTTCGTTGCCCACCGCAACAGCTATAACTATCCCCGCCTTTTTAGCCTTGCTGAATATTTGTATTTCTGGATGAGCCTTATCTTCATCTACACTAAAACCTGCTGCCGAACCGAGACTCAAATTTACTACATCCGCTTTAAGTTTTATTGCGTCATCCAATGCTTTTAACCACACATCGGTAAATGTAGTTGAATATTGCAAGTCATCAGAAAAGACCTTCATAGCAAGTATTTGCGTATTAGGCGCTACCCCATATGTTTTTGTCTCTTTTGAATTTGAACCGACTATGCCGGCCACATGCATTCCGTGCATATTTCCATAAGTATCTTTCAAATTATTGCTGAAATCATAATAATTGTATCCATAAGGAACTTTTTCCGTAAAATATTTTCCTTTAAGATTATACTCGGAAATTGCACTTTCCATTTGTGCTTGAGTATATTTTATTCTTGAATTATCATCCAAAACAAGAGCCTTGTGATTTACATCAATCCCACTGTCAATCACTGCAACTACTGTCCCTTCCCCCTTATATTTATAGGTATTCCAAGCTTGATTTGCCCCAATTATTTCTTGTTGTGACTGCAATAAAGGCCTTTCAAATTCCTGAGAATAATATACATTTCTCACATTTGCATTTTCTTCTATAAACTTTATATCTTTTTGTTTAACAGTTATTCCTACCCCATTTATAGCCGTATCGTAATTAACCCTCTTTCCAAGACCGGTATCAACCTTATTGTCTTCAAGGTCTTCAATTAATTCATCTTGCTCTTTTTTTAATTCGGCTGTCTTTTCATCTTTAAAAGATTCTGTAAGATCTTGATATTTTTTTCCTTGAGAAAGGGCTTCCTCTACTAAAGACTTTGATTTAAGTTCTACTATAACTCTTACTTCTTTGTTTTCTTCTTTGTTTTCTTCTATATTTACTTTTTCTACAATAGAATTATTTTCATTTGTCGCTTGCTTGAAAGTTTCAGACGAATTAGCTATTACAAAACCGCTAAACTCCGAAATAACAAGCACTAAAACAAGTATAAATGACAATAATCTTTTCTTTAGATTCATTTATTCCTCCTATTTTATTAATACATCTACAAAAAAGCTGACTTTTTCATATTCCTTATCAGCTATCTTAAAATCATCAAGCACTTCGACCTTCAACTGATATTTTCCTGGCTTGTTATCTTTAACGTCCTGTATTTGATCACCGGACCAGGATATTTTATGAAGCTCACCGTCATTTTCTCCGGTGGACTTTAAGCCTATATATACCTCACTCGGAAGTACATTTTTATTTTTCGCATTAAATACAAGTCCTTCATTCAAACAATAATTCTTGGTGAATATCGCTAATATTTTACTTAAATCTTCCTTATCAATTTCTTCCTGGTCTATAGGTGGATTATCATCATTTTTTTTCTCGGAATTATCTTCTGAATTATGCTCCTCTTTCTTATCAACTTCGCCAACTTCAGTCTCACCCTTACTTGTATCATCATTTATCCCGCCATCATGTTCAATAGGAAATTCACCGGGTTCTACGGGTCTGATATCCATATCGGTATCTAAATCATTTTCAGAAAAATTATTATCGGCAAATTTATTGTATTTCATATTATCTTCCTTCTTTGCCTTATCATCCTTTTTTAGGCCCTTATCTACTACAATCTTTTTTTCTTTATCTGATTTTTCCTTATTTATTTCATCCTTTTGTTTAATATTTACATCGCCTTCGCTTATCTTATTTGACTCAAACAACTTATTTTTCAAAGCATAGCTTAAGCCGAAAGCAAGTAATAAAAACAAAATAGCTAAAATTATTACAAAGCTTTTTCTTTTCATTTTTTTGTCCTCCTACAATAGACACTTATCGGTAGTGCCTACAAAATTAGTGCAATTTTAAAAACTCCATTTAATTCTATCACAAAGAAGTTTTTATTGGAAGGTAAGACTAACTTTTTGTATTAAATAATAGCAGACTCTATTATGAACAATAAAAAAATAGTTAACTCTTACGAATTAACTATTTCTTAAGCTATTTTACAACAACAAAATTCAATTTATACTCAAAACCTATCTTTATTAAAGTTAAAATAAAAATATCTTTCACAAATCTTTACTACGCTCCAAATACCTATCATTTGCTGATAAAAGCTTCTCGTAATAGCTGTTATAAGTCTTACTGAATCTCCTTATAAGAGGAATTGCCCTATCATAGTAGCCGTTCTCTTCAAGATACTTCCCCATCTTATCCATTACTAACTTAACCGGATTATTTTTATAGACTTCCGTATTTTTTAAGCTTTCATACTTGCTTATATTCTCCTTGTTGGCTTCAAACCATTTATCGGGATTATTTACAGCAAAAAGCTTTTGCTCATTTATATCTTCCAAATCATTTATTGAAAAATTTGAAGATACATTTTCAATAAGATCTTTTTCTTCTTCACTTAAGGGTAAGTCCGGCATATTATCTACAAAATTTACATATTCTTCAAATGCCTCTTTTCCATCTTCATCCAAACTTTCATTTAAAAATGGTTTATATGAAATAAATAGCATCTGTCCGAAATATCCCGGAAAAGCCATTTCAAGCTTATCGTATACACTTTCCTCCCTCTCCAAAATGAGAAGCTCTTCTTTTACTAAATTAATATCACAACCGTCAGTAAGTTTTCTCAACAAAGCTTGCTTTCTGCCATCACTTTCAAGCTTATATTCCTTTTTCCTTAGGATTGAAGAAAGATAAGCGGATGAATTTTCATTTATAGCTGCAATTTCAGATAAAGTAAGTCCAAGCTTTCTATAAATTGAAATTCTCTCCAAATCATTCAAATCACTTTGTGAATATGTCCTATATCCATTTGAACTTCTTTCCGGTTTTATAAAACCCCTTTCTTCATAGTACTCGATAGCCTTTCTGCTAAGGCCGGTTATTTTTTCAACTTCATTTCTAAGCATAATGATACCTCCTCTAACTAAAGAATACTATGGTCCCCAAGGCTCAGGTCAAGCCTTGAAGTTACAATTTAACTAAGTTTTTTATATTAATAAGGGAAAAGATACTTAAATAAAGCCAAGCCTATAGGTGCTGCCACCTTATATCCTGTATCTCCCGCATTTTCGACCATTACCGTAACTACATACTGAGGATTATCAAGCGGAGCCAGCCCTATATACCAAGCATGGGTTTTATCGGTTGAATTTTCAGCTGTACCGGTTTTACTGCCTATAGTTACGGTATCAAGATTAAGTCCGTTATAATCCGCAGCATATCCCATAGCTTCCTTAATTTGATTTGCTATTTGGGATGAAATAGGATTTGTATAAGTTTCAGCTTCAACTATCTTTTCACTCTTTTCTCCAGCTATCTTATGGATAAGACTCGGTTTCATTACGACCCCTTCATTTGCTATTGCCATACCTACCATGCTTATATCAAGAGGTGATATTTGTGTATTGCCTTGTCCGAATGCTGTCATCGCCTTTGACAAATCGTCTAAATTCGAAAAATAAGGTATTTTTGATTTATAAACAGGTAAATCAAAATCCATTTCCTGCCCTATTTTAAACCTGTTAAAAATATCTGCAAATTTATCGGTTGATATCTCCAAAGATTTATCTGCAAAATAAGCATTTGAAGAAGTTGCAAGAGCTTTTTTCAAGTCCATTTGCCCATAAACGTTATAGTTATAGTTATTTATGGTGTAATTTCCTATCGTAGTACTTCCCTTATCCTCATAATTTTCATCAATCCCGTTTTCGAGTATTGCTATTGATGTAAAAAGCTTAAATACCGAGCCCGGCTCATAAAGTCCCTGTGTCGGACGATTAAGCATAATCC
>JAEXBH010000072.1 GCA_023394215.1 Bacillota bacterium
TTTTTAATTAAATCTGTATTTCTTCTTTTATTGCTTCCTGTTTTGGAATTCTTTGTAAATGATGAAAGGATTAAATATAATAAGGAAAATGATAATGCTGAACTGAAAAATATAAACTACACCATTGAAGATATAAAAAATGATCCTAACACATACAGAGATTTAACCTTGGATGAAGCCGAAGAAGATGTCTGATTAAAATAAGCCCTAAGAGATAAGTCTCCTTTACTGAACAAAATATAACAAAAGATTTTTATGTATTTAGATATGTCCTATATCAAAAAGCATATAATAAATATTTATATAAAAATCCACCAATAAAAGATATTTTTATAAGAAAACGATAATAAATTAGAAGTTTAGTTTTTTATACTTTTATATGGAAAATTAAATCTGATTAAAAGCTGATAATAACAAATAATATAATAATATCAAAATATTTTGTTCCTCTTTGTAGTATATAATTTTTATTATTAATGAAAAAGTTATCCTTGACAAGTAAATTATATTTAGTTATATTAAAGTCAAATAGTATCTTAAATTATGAAAGTATATAAAGAAATGGAAATATATAAAGAAATAAAAATATTATTCAAAAAACCTTGGAAAATACTTTTACTTAGCTTAATATCAGCTATATTCAGCCTTGCTATGCTTGTTTTGATTTTTCAATTTATGCTGGATAAAAAAGTGGTAAATCATATAGAAGATAATTATTCCAAGGTAGCCACTCTTATGCCTATAGAGAATAAAGGCAAGAACAGGGCAGAATATAAAAAAATCGACTTAAGTGCATTAAAAATATTGGAAGATTCAAAACTTATAAGCGACATTGATGTAAGAGATACCCTGTCCGGTAAAATTAAGGACTATAAAAGCGTAAATTCCTATTTTCTTTTTCCTCAAACAAATCATGTAATTGCTTTTGATGGCAGAATAGAGAAAATACTTGATAAAACTAAAATGGGAGACTTTAATATAGCAAATGTAAGATTTAAAATCGATACTGTTTTAGGCGGGAAATCCTCCTGGATAGGGGATGGTGAGGGCGTTTCTGTATTAATATTAGATCAAACCGGTCTTATCAATAATTTAGATAAAGATAGAAAATACAGGGTTCTTGCTGTAACAGACCTGAAAGAAATGGGTATTATGGATAAATCACTTATATCATATAACCTAAACCGTGAGAGCATAGAAAAAAATAATTTTTTAAATAAAAATAAAAGATTATTTACCAATACTGTATTTGAAATTAATGAAAGCAACAAAAATTCAATCAGTAACTTAAGTGAAAAAGAAACAAGATACCTAATTGAAGAAATAAAAAAACTTGATGATGTTTTTTCCGTAAGACTTGTAAAAGATATGAATTTAATCTTGCCTGTCATAAATGAAGTCATGTTTTTAGAAAGCGGAAGATTTATTAATAAAGGCGATTTAGACAAAAATTTCTGTGTAGTAAGTCTTAATTTTGCTAAGAAAAATAATTTAAATGCAGGGGATGAAATAGATATAAGTCTTGCAGATAAAAGTTATGATATAGATGGTTATCCGTCAGGTTATCCTGAATTTTTTAAAGCTTTGGATGCAAAATATGGTGAGTACAAGACTTATAAAATCATAGGTATATACAGCTACTCAAGCTTTAATAGCAAGGAATCAAGTTTTCTTTACGGACACAATGATATTTTTATTCCCAAAATAGATGATATAAATAACTTTATAAAAGCAAATCCTTATTCCTTATCTTTCAAAGTTAATGTAAAAAACATGACTACTTTTGATGAAAAAGTACTTCCACTTTTGGAAAAAGAAGGTTACCAAGTCTTTGAAAGCAACAATAAATGGTCTCAAGTTGAAGGAAATTTCAATTCAATTGCAAAAAAAAGTATAAGAAATTTATTTTATGCCTTATTAATATTTTTAGCTAAAATATTTGTAATCATTACAGGCATAAACTTATTATTTAAAAATGAATATATAATAAGAAGGATTTTTGCCGGTCCCCAAAAACACATAAAAGCTTCTTATCTTAAACCTTTTATTATATCAGCAAATTTGGGAAATTTATTAAGCATACCTCTTTTAATATTTATATATAATAAATTCATGGTAGCAAATATAAAATTCTTACCTGAATCTCAAATTCCTTCTTTAATGTTGGCGGCTATACTTGCCCTTGTTTTAAGTTTAATTATGGATATTATAATTTTTATAATACTTAATATCTATCTTAATAGTAAGACTAAGAAAAATATAATAGAAGTGATGTGATGAATATGTATTTAAAAAGAATAGGCAGAAAACCTTTGATATTTATACTTTATATAATACTCTCTGCGGTAGGCATATATTCTATATCTTATATCAATCACGATATAAAAAATATAAGAGAAGAATATAAAGATATAAAATCAAAAACTAAAATTCAATGTAGAATCCTGTCATCCTCCGGCTCTCATGAAAATAACAGAATTGTACCCGAAATCGGAAATCTTATTTTAAACTTAAATGAAGTAAATAAGGCATATGCAGAAGCTTTTGCTCAAGCTAAGATTTCTACAAAAGATGTACAAACGGCCGTTGGAGTATATGCCACTAATGATATAGAAATTTTTGCATTGAAAAATAACATAACTATAGAAAATAAAAATCCAAGTAATACTAAGGATATAGTTTATGTGAATAAGAATTTTCTAAAGAAGAATCAATTATCAGGGAATTCTAAACTTAAAATGTTTACTGAAGGATTTGACCTTGACGGTAAAAGAAAAGATCCCCTTATAGATCTTACTGTCAATACCGATTTAGATTTTACTAAATCAAATTTTTCTGAAAATATTGTGATAATAAGTAACAAGTTATTTTTCGATAAGGACCTGTTTTTACACTCCAAGGGATTGGAAGAATTTTTCGGCCACTATACTAAAATTGAATTTGAGATTAATGATAAATATAATGATGACTTTGAAAGAATAGAAAAGGAAATTAAATCTATATTAAATAAAGACTATATTCTATATTCAACGAGCAGGGATTATTATAATGTAATTCAACCTCTAAAGGATAAAATAAATTTACAGGAAAAACTTCTATTAATAACAAAAATATCGCTTATTATACTTACTTCCCTGATAAGCTTTTTACTTATAAATAGAGAAAAAGAAGAAATCCTGATAAGACGGATTTTTGGGGAAAGCGGGATAAAAATCCTCCTTACAGTATTTAAAAATACCATAAGCCTGCTATTTTTAAGCCAATTACTCATATACCTTTTATTAAAACAATTAATAGAAGTTGATATATTACTATTACTTCAATATTTACCATTAAATATCACAGTAATTATAATATATTTAATATTAATAACAAGAAAAAAACTAATTAAACTTTATCAAGAATTTGGAGCCTGATATGAATAAGTTACAATTAAAAGATATAGATTTTATATATCCTAAATCAGATAAGATAATCCTAAAAAATTTAAACATTAGCTTCAAAGAGGCCAATATCACATCTATAATGGGAAAATCCGGTGCAGGCAAAAGTACCCTTTTATACCTTATAAGCGGTTTTTCAAAACCAAACTCCGGTCAAATAATTTGGAATGATGAAGAAATAAAAGACTTAGAAGCTTATAGAAGAGATGTAGTCGGTACTATAAGCCAATCCTATATGCTGTTTTCAAGCAGGACGGTTTTAGAAAATGTGGAATATCCTTTAATACTAAAAGGAACTGATAAAAATACTGCAAGAAAAAAAGCCGAAGAATTACTTACTTCTGTAGCTATAGGCCAAAGTCACTATAATAAACTTCCTGAGAAGTTATCAGGGGGAGAGAAACAACGTGTAGCTATAGCCAGGTGCTTAGCTTCCGACTCTAAAATAATAGTTGCTGATGAACCCACAGGGAATTTAGACCAAGAAAATACAGATGAAATAATAAACCTGTTTAAGCACTTGGCATATGAAAATAACAAAATAATAATCATAGTCACTCACGATAAAAACTTAGCTGAGCAAGCTGACAGCCAATATGAGTTAATAAATGGAAATTTAAATAAAATTGATGTCTGATTAAAATAAGCCCTAAGAGATAAAAAACATTGTAAATTTATCCCTTAGGGCTTTATATATTTAATTATAAGCAAGCTTTAACGCCTTTCTCAAAATTTCAAACTTTATAGATCCAAACTCTTCCAACTCTCCATC
>JAEXBH010000091.1 GCA_023394215.1 Bacillota bacterium
GCTGCAGCATCTATGGGTATGAACCATCCTATTATTACTATATTTTCAAGCCTGTTCTTCGGAATTTGTCAGGCTTTGGGAACAGCACTTCAAGGTTCTATAAAGAGTCAAATTACAATGGCTATACCTTATATAGGTACGGTTGTAGCCCTTGTTATATTTTCAAAGAGGCTTCAAAAGAACAAGTAGGAAGTTGAAAGTATAAAATTCTGGAGGGAAATTATGGAATACAATTATGAATATTTTAAGAAAGCAGCGGATTATATAAGGGAAAAGGTAGATTTTGTACCGGAAATAGGTTTGATTTTGGGCTCCTGTTTGGGTCCTCTTGCAAAGAGGATAAAAAATCCCGTAGAAATCGACTACAAAGATATACCTAATTTTCTTAGGTCAACAGTATCTTCACATGCAGGTAAGCTTATACTTGGAGAGGTAGAAGGAAGAAAAGTTGTATGTATGTCAGGAAGGTTTCATTTTTATGAAGGCTATGATTTTGAGCAACTTGTAATACCCGTAAGGGTTTTAAAGCTTTTAGGTATAAAAGCCCTGATAATCACAAATGCTGCCGGCGGTATAAATACAAGTTATACAAATGGTGATGTCATGCTCATAAAAGATCATATTAAACTTTTCGGAGCTTCCCCGCTTAGGGGTAAAAATGTAGAAGAATTCGGCGACAGGTTTTTTGATGTTTCAAATATGTATACAAAAGATTTGAGACGTCAAGCCCTTGAATTGGCAAAAGACAGCGGTTTAAGAGTTCATGAAGGCAACTATTATTTTGCGTCAGGACCTCAGTTTGAAACTCCGGCAGAAATAAATGCCATGAGAATTTTAGGTGGAGATGCAGTCGGGATGTCAACCGTTACGGAAGCTGTTACAGCGGCTCATTGTAAGCTTCCCCTACTTGGCATATCCGTAATTACAAATATGGCTGCCGGTGTTGTGGAGGAACTTACCACACAGGAAGTTGATGATACAGCCAAGATGATTGAGGAAAAATTCAGTGGTTATGTTGAAAGTATTATAAGGCAGATGCAAATTTAAGGGGGGGGGGAAGTATGCACGACTTTAGATATTATGTACCTACCAAGGTGTTTTTCGGAAAAAATTCCTTGGAAAATTTAGGAGGGACCCTGTCGAAAGAAGGAAATAGAGTTTTATTTGTTTACGATTCTTTTATAAAAGAAACTCTTATATATAAGATGATTATTGACGAGTTAAATAAATATAATTTAGAATATGTGGAGTTTACAGGGATTAAACCCAATCCTTCAATAGAGCTTGTAAGGCAGGGTGGGCTTGTAGCCAAAAAAGAAGAAGTGGATATGGTCTTGGTGGCAGGTGGAGGTTCTGCTATGGATGCAGGCAAGTGGATTGCCGTAGCTGCAAAATCTCATGAAGATCCATGGAAATATTTTTCTCAAAACCTTTCTGTAGAAGATGCCTTGCCTATTTTTACGATACCTACAGCGGCTGCAACAGGATCCGAAATGGATAGCTGTGGTGTTATAAGCAATGAAGAAAGTTTTGAAAAATTGGCAAGGGAAAGTGACTTTATTTTTCCAAAGGCAAGCTTTATAAATCCGGAATTTACTTATTCATGCAGCTCATATCAAACGGCTTGCGGTACTGCGGATATTATATCCCACCTTATGGAAGTGTATTTTTCCTTGGATGAGGATTTGGAAATGCTTGACAGATTTATGGAAGGGGCTATGAAGACGGTAATAAAGTATGGCCCTATAGCTCTAAACAATCCTAAGGATTACCATGCAAGAGCAGAGCTTTCTTATGCGGCTTCATGGGCAATCAACGGATTTACCAACGGGGGTAAGCAGACTGCTTGGTCTTGTCACGTGATGGAACATGAGTTTTCAGCGTTTTATAATATTACTCACGGCCTTGGTTTAGCAATTTTACAACCGAGATGGATGAGGTATTGTTTAAATGACAGAACCCTTGATAAGTATGTGAGTTTTGCGACAAATGTATTTGATATAGATAGGAACTTTTCTAAAGAAGAAATAGCTTTAAAGGGAATAGAGGCTTTGGAAGATTTCTTATATAATAGGCTTGGTTTGACCAACAGTCTCGGTCAACTCGGCATAGATGATAAAAACTTTGAAGTCATGGCAAAAAAGGCGGTTGCTGAAAAGGGAGGCTTGATTAAGGGATTTATTGATCTTAAAGAAGAAGACCTTGTAAATATATTTAAGCTTTGCCTGTAGCGGGTTTTGGAGGAATTTGACGGATGAATCCATTTTTTATCCAGGCAATAGGTTTTGTCGGGGTTGTAGCTTTTATAATCTCCTACCAAGTAAAGTCCAACAAAGCCTTATATTTTTTTCAACTTTTAGGGAGTCTACTTTTTTGTATACAATTTTTCCTGTTGGATGCGGGAAGCGGAGCTATGAGCTTAGGGTTAAATATTATGAGGAGTGCTCTTTTAATAAAATATAAGGACTGGAAATGGGTGAGATTTAGGGGGCTTCCAATTATATTTTGCATTCTTTTTGCCCTTATTATGCTTCATACTTGGGCAGGACCTATAAGTATTTTGGCATTTGTCGCTTCGGCTGTAAGTACCCTGTTTTATTGGACCAACAATGCCAAGTTAATTAGGATGAGCAATCTTTTCTGTGCATCTCCGGCTTGGCTTATTTATGATATATTGGTAAAATCTTGGGGAGGAGTTTTAAATGAGACTATCACTCTTTTATCAATAATTATTTCCGTAGCCAGGTTCGGTTGGAAGGAGCTTGGGGATCCGGATTCTGCATTTAATTAAGAATAGGGTTAAGGTTTATGAACAGAAATATTTTTAAATTTTTATCAATAATATTTTTTTGTTTATTATTACTGTTAGGAATCAGTTATATAGATCTAAAAAATAAGCTTGATAACTATAATAGTAATTTAGTCGGCACTTATTCAAATAATTATCCAATTGAAAGCAATAAAAATTTTTCGTTTTTATTTGATAATAGGTATATAATTTCAAATTCCTTTAAGATATTTGATGAAGGAATTTATTCAAGAAAAGATGATTTTATTTATGAATTGAATAGTAAAAGCGGGAAAAAATATTATGTTATTAAGGGAATAGTTAAAGGAAGCGAAGGAATATATTATTTTGATGATGAATTGAAAACTTATGTTTCACTTCCAAAATTATCAAACGTGCCTATAAATATCATACCGGGCGATAATAAATAGAGTGTATATCGAAAATTTTAGAGCCGGAATAGAATCAAAAAAATCCGTATTTCTACGGATTTTTTTGTTTAGAGAAAAATCAATTATGTAAGCACACCCACCTTCGACTAACCTTACCCTGACGATATCTTAATAGTTAGCTCGAGAAATGCTACCCCACGGCACATAAAAATGACTACTTAATGCTGCTTCCTTCCGGACCTGACATGGTTCATAGGTTTCCATTGCGTGAGACACTCCTGTCAACACCACTTGTTAAAACCGGCTCAACATAAGATAAGCCTCGGATGGGCTTCTATCCCGCTATAGCGGATTGCGGGTTACAAGGTACCGCTAACACCCCATATAGTGCTTGGCGGAGAATGAGGGATTCGAACCCTCGGTACCCCATATAGAGTACACATGATTTCCAATCATGCACCTTAAGCCACTCGGACAACTCTCCACATATGATACTAAATAATTATATAGAAAATTGGAGGCTAAGTCAATTAATCATATGATTGAATTTTTATAGTTGCATAAGATTGAGATATTTGCTTGATAGTAACTGAAAAGTTTAATAATAACTAAAACGTATAATAATAACTATAAAGTTTAATTTTTTTATTGACAATCTTAAGTGGAATAATTAAAA
This sequence comes from Bacillota bacterium, assembly GCA_023394215.1. Taxonomy (GTDB): domain Bacteria; phylum Bacillota; class Clostridia; order Tissierellales; family Peptoniphilaceae; genus JAUMWX01. The sequence continues at coordinate 3,857 of JAEXBH010000091.1, forward strand.
TGGCGTTATGTCTGTGTTAGAAAATAACAAATTTAGTAGTTTTTAATTATGGCAATATTTCACGGCGTAGTTAATAGTTTAAGTTTTTTATCGATAAGTGTAATATTCTAAGATGGTTTAAGCTTTATATTAAGCTTGTATTGAAAAAGGAGATTGAAATGTCAAATTATTTCAAAAGGAATGAAAATATGGGGAAAATCGTTAAATATGTTATGAGAACCCTATCTGTAGGTTTTGTTGTATGTATGGTACTGGGTACTGCAATTTTTTCAAAAGATGTACAGGCAAAGGGGGAGGATAAGCCCCTTGCAGCAGATGCTAAATTGGCCGAGGCGGATCTTAAGCTGGGAGAAAATCAAGCTAAAGAAGCTGAAAAAGAAATGGGAACTTGGGGATATTTATCCCCTGATAAAAAGGAAGAGTATTTAAATTCTCTAAAAGGTAAAAGTGCTGAAGAAGTAAAAAAGAGATTTGAAGAAATAAAGAAAGAATACAAGAGTTTTTTGTTGGAAAAAGGTAGAGGTATAATTTCCGAGTTTGACAGTATTGTTAAGGAGCTTGCAAGCTATGATGAGTTGGAAAACACGGAAGATTACGAGGGTCAGATAAGAATTTGGACAGGTGACGGCAAAGACAATCCGGGAGGCAAAGATCAAGGGCCAAAGTTTATTAAAGCTTATGAGGAATATGTAAAATCCGCAGATGCTACAATCAAAGGAATTGAAGATAAGATATTGAGCAATTTGGAATATTATAGAACCCATGCCGATATTGAGTTAAAGACCAGGCAAATTGCCCAGTGGCGTAAAAAATATCCGGAAAATCCTATTATAGAAGAAAAATTTAATTCTAATATTAAACAAAAAGATGATAATACTTATGCTTCTCAAATAGGATCAAACTTAGCCGGCTATTATAATGATGAATTCTTGAAGGCATTTCATGAGATAGAAGAAGAAGTAAAATTACAGGATGCAAAAACAGCTTTGAAGGCCGCTATAGAAAAGGCTAAGGAATTTACAAAGACGGATGAGCATAATAAGGCTGCAAGTGATTTAAAAGACCGCTTAAAAGCTGCTGTGGAAGATGCGGAAGCAAAATTGAACAAAGAAGGTCTTAAAGAAAAAGATTTAATCGACGCTAAGGAAAGTATAGATAAATCCTTAAGTAGTTTTCCAACAGGAGAATCGGCACCGGAAGCTGAAGAAGAAATACCAGCAATGAAGTTAACACCGGCAAAAAAGGAAGAGCTTACGCCCGCAATGAAGATTACACCAGCAAAAAAGGAAGAGCTTACGCCCGCAATGAAGTTGACACCGGCAAAAAAGGAAGAGCTTACGCCTGCAATGAAGTTAACACCGGCGAAAAAGGAAGAGCTTACAGCAGCGATGAAATTGGCTCCTGCTAAAAAGAAGGTGTTTATGCCTGAAAAAAAGACAGGTACTGTTGAAACAAAGTCTATTAAGAGCTTTGTAGAAAGTAAAAATCCAAAAACAGGTGATATGGGAATTTTAGCTCCTTTATTTACGAGTTTAACAGCTATGGGAGCTTTAGTTTTATCAAAGAAGAAAAATGATTAATTTAATAATATTTTAAAATTTTTGTTGGGGTAGCTTTTGCTGCCTCAAATTTTTTACATTTAAAATTTATTCTGAAGAGGCAAAGGCTATTTCAAATTTTATTTTAAATAAAAAGCACTCACCTTTGGTTTTTCTTAAAATTAAATAATTCTAAGAAAAGAAGTTTTTAAGGTAAGTGCAAAAGTTATAGTAAAAATTTGCTTATGAATTAAATTTATGCTAAAGAAATTTTAAGTCATTTAAATAGTTAAAATTATAAGATCCTATAAATTCAGCCGTATAATTTTGATTTTATAAAATCGTAGGCTATGGTTATAAGGGATGCTATCGGCACTGCCAAGACCATACCCCAAACCCCCATCATTCCACCGAAGATTATGATGGAAACAAGTATTACAAGCGGGTGTAGACCGGTTGTATCTCCAAGGACCTTGGGTCCTAAAAGGTTATTTTCAGCCCATTGAATAAATACAAAGAGAACTCCTACCCAAAAGGCCTTTACAGGAGATTGTAAAAGGGCAAAAACGAAGGCAGGTGTAAAGCCCATAAAAGGACCTATATAAGGGATTATATCCGCTACCATGGTGATGACACCTATTATAAAGGCGAATTCTATTTTAAGGATCGCAAGCATTATTCCGGTTACGATACCTACAAAGACAGCCATTATCAGACGGCCTCTCACTATTTCGCTCATAGATTGATTGATTTGAACGTATAGGACCTTGGCATCGTCCCTATGCTTTTTCGGTATAACTCTGTAGCATGAATTAAGTATTTTATCCTTATCAACAACTAAA
>JAEXBH010000005.1 GCA_023394215.1 Bacillota bacterium
ACGGTGTTGTAGGAAGGGGAGAAGTTGCAGATCCCAAAGAATGTAAGGCAATAGCCGACTTGGGAATAGATTTTCTTGCAGCCGGTATAGGAAATATTCACGGTGTATATCCTGAAAATTGGCAAGGTTTGGATTTTGATGCTTTAGCAGCAATCAAAGATGAAATCGGAAAGATGCCTTTAGTTCTTCATGGAGGTACAGGTATTCCGAGTGAAATGGTTCAAAAGGCCATATCTTTGGGAGTTTCAAAGGTAAATGTAAACACTGAAATTCAAATTGCCTTTGCTCAAAAGGTAAGAGAATATATAGAAGCCGGAAAGGATTTAAAGAGCAAGGGATTTGACCCGAGAAAGCTTTTGGCAGATGCAAACCAAGCTATTCAAGATGTTGTGCTTGAAAAAATGGAAATGTTTGGTTCTTTAAATAAGGCTTAAGAGCAATAAAAAGTCCCTCTTTGTAGGGACTTTTTTAAGGAGTTTTATGGAAATAAAGGATTTAGAAGAAAAAAAATTAGTTGACTTAAGACAGATAGCCAAAACCCTTGGTATAGGGTCGGTTACGGCTCTTAATAAGTCGGACCTGATAGAAAAGATACAGGAACAGGTAAAGGAAAATATTAAAAACAATCAGGAAATGGATGAAAAAAGGACCGGACAGGAAGGCTCTGAAGACAAGCTTGAGAAATCCTCATTAAAAGTGAAAAATCAGAAAACTGAGGAGCCCAAACAAGACACTGTTGAAATAGAAGGTGTTTTGGATGTTATGGCTGACGGTTATGGATTTATAAGGGCAAATGTTTATGATTCGGGAGATGAAGATGTTTTTGTTTCTCCGACTCAAATCAGAAGATTCAGGTTAAAAACGGGGGACTACATAAAGGGCTTGATAAGACCGCTTAAGGACAGTGAAAAATTTGCCCCTCTAATTTATGTTTTGGAAATTAACGGAAATTCTCCTGAGAATGCTTATAAAAGAAAAAATTTTGAAGATTTGAAACCTCTGTACCCGAGGACTCTTATAAATCTTGAAGACGATCAAAACAGCATCAGTAACAGGATGATAAATCTTTTCGCACCTATAGGAAAGGGACAGAGGGGGCTTATAGTATCTCCTCCTAAGACAGGGAAGACCACAATTTTGAAATCTGTTGCTCAGGCAATAGAAAAAAATCATCCTGAAATGAAGATATTTATTCTTTTAATAGATGAAAGGCCGGAGGAAGTTACGGATATAGAAAGGTCCGTAAACAAGTTTACCGATGATAAATCCAAGCTTATGAAAACTGAGATAGTTTCTTCAACCTTTGATGAACCCATAGAAAATCATGTGAGACTTTCCGAAATCGTGCTTGAGAGGGCTAAAAGATTTGTTGAAAATGGAGTTGATGTAGTTATTTTGCTTGATTCTATTACAAGGATGGCAAGAGCCTACAATATTTTGACTCCTCCATCAGGCAAAACGCTGTCGGGAGGGCTTGACCCTATAGCCTTATATAAACCGAAGAGGTTTTTCGGAGCTGCCAGAAATATAGAGCAGGGCGGTTCACTTACAATACTGGCAACATGTTTGGTTGATACGGGTTCAAGACTTGACGATATGATTTATGAGGAATTTAAGGGTACCGGAAATATGGAATTGCATCTTGATAGAGATTTGTCGGAACTTAGGGTATTTCCGGCTTTGGATATTTATAAGTCGGGAACAAGGCGTGATGATTTGCTTTTAGATGAGAATACAAGTAAGCTTTTACTTAAGCTTAGACAAAGTAACAAGGGGACAAGGCCTGATCAAGGTATACAACAAACTATTAAGCTTATAAAAAACAGCAAGACCAATGAGGACTTTTTGAAAATTATTAAAAATATTTAACGAAAACGAGCAAAGCTTTTCAGGTTATAAATATAGCGAAATAGAGATTTAGAGCATATATGGATTTAAATATTGTTAAAATTTTAAATTATATATGCTTTTTATTTTTAAAATATATTTGCAAGCGTTGACAGAAAAAAAGTCTTGTTGTAATATATAAGTGTAAAAGATAGATAAGTTTAAGACTGGCACAAACTTTTGTTTATTCTTTTTCATCATAATTAACTCCAAACGAAAGGACAGACTCTGGTCTGTCCTTTTAAATATAAAAAGATATTTATTTTATGATATCTTTTTCTTGGATGGAGTTTGGATGCTTAAGATAAGTGCTTGATTTAATTGAAATTTTTAATTATCATCTTATTAATCAGATGATATAAGGAGGCTGCATGAAAAGAAAGAAAAGATACAGAATTAAGAAAAACAGATTATATATTTTTTTGATTCTGTTTATATTGCTTGTGCTTTTGTTAATAAGATTACTTGTAATGGCTGTTTCATCTATTTTTAAGGGAGAAAATTCTCCCAAGGAGACAGGAGAAGGCGGACAGCTTCCCATGTCTTTTATAAGCGGGCCTTTATTTTTTAAAGGGGAGAGTTTATATAAGGCATTTAAACTTAAGCTTGACAGCATAGAAATGCAAGCTTCCATGATAGAAAGGGTAAATTCTGAAAATATTTTTGACGGCAGTCAGTTTTTAACATCCCTTATGAGTCCGAACAAGCTTATGAATGCTACCGAATTATCTAAGATAAGTGCTCAGGCAATAAAGGTCGTGGATCTTTCCAAGAAGGAAGTAATCTTGGATAGGGATATGGATAGGAAACTTGAAGTGGGAAGTTTAGCTCATTTATTTTTGGCGGATTACAGCCTGGCATTTTTTAAGGATGAAGATATAATAAAGGCCAATTATGAGGCAATAGGTATGGTCCATGATAATGGTCCTATAGCATTTTTAGAGGAAGAAGAGTATTCGTTGAAAAATATTTTTTCTGCTATGCTCGGAAACGGGGGAGATGATGCTGCATATGTTTTGGCTGACGCCATGGGTAGAAGGATAAATCCTAAGGTTAAGGACAGCAGTGAGGCTGTAAAAGCGTATATTGAAAGTGTAAACAAAAGGTTTGCTTCCTTAGCTATGAAGAAGACTATACTTACAGATGCTGCGGGAAATGATTCCAAGAGCTTGACAAGTGCCAACGATTTGGAAATTGTTACAAATAAGCTTTTGAAAAATAAGAGCATAAGGGAAGTGATTTCAAGTTATAGGATGGCTGAGTACTTGCCGTCAGGCAGAGGGGTTACCTGGTATAATACAAATGAATTTTTGGCAAGCGGAGGTTCAAATT
>JAEXBH010000111.1 GCA_023394215.1 Bacillota bacterium
GCCAATTCACTTAAATTTTGCCTTTCCATATTATCCATATGTTTCGATAATTTTTTTAAGGGCGATAAATACTTCCCCAAGAAAATATATGTAATCACAGTTCCTGATACTGTAGTCAAAAATGCAAAGATATATCCATATAATCTTAATTTTGAATTCAAATCATCAACACCGAATACTTCAATCTCCACATCTCCAAATGGAATAATTAAATCCCTCAAACCCATAGACGTTGCACGATTTAAAAGATTCATAAGTATAAGATTACTTATCAACAATATCAACCCGACTAATATTGTTAACTGTTTTTGCATGCTCTTTTTATTTCTCACAATCTACATCCTTTCCAAGTAAAACAAAATGTTTATTATTTTTTTATTGTACTTCATTATAAGCAAAGCTGCCACTAATTCTTAGTGGCAGCTTTACTCAGACTATTATCTCATAGGTCGAATGGAGACCTGACATAAATTATATTTTATTCTTTATTAGCCTCTGCTATTATTTTTTGAGCATTCATAGGAGGTACTTCTTCATATCTGGCAAATTCCATTGTAAATGAACCTCTACCTTGAGTCATTGATCTTAAATCTATGGCATATTCAAACAATTCCGCATATGGAGCCTCTGCTATTATCTTTTGATTTCCATCTTCCTGAGGTTCCATACCCAAAATCTTGCCCCTCTTCTTGTTAATATCGCCCATAACATCGCCCATGTAAGCTTCAGGCACAAGGGTAACAAGATTCATCACCGGTTCTAAAAGGATAGGTTTTGCAGCTTCGATCCCTTTCTTGAAAGCTATAGCTGCAGCAAGTTTAAATGCCATTTCATTTGAATCTACAGGGTGATATGAACCGTCATAAAGGGTTGCCTTGATACCCACTACCGGATAACCCGCTAAAACCCCCTTTTCCATACATTCCTGTAAGCCCTTTTCAACAGCAGGGAAATAGTTTTTAGGGACTGATCCTCCAAAAACTTCTTCCGCAAATTCAAAGCCATCCGCTATAGGCTCAAATCTTATAAATACATCTCCAAATTGGCCTGCTCCTCCTGATTGCTTCTTATGTCTACCCTGAACATCACTCTTACCCTTTATGGTTTCTCTAAAAGCTATTCTTAGAGGTATGACATCCGCCTTTACCCCGAAGTTGGTCTTAAGCTTATCAAGCACTATTTGCAGCTGAACATTACCTATGCCTGAAATAGTCATTTGCTTAGTTTCAGCATTTCTTTCAGTCTTGAAACTCGGATCTTCTTCTTGTAATTTTTGAAGGGCATGCCCAATCTTATCCTCATCATTTTTACTTTCCGGCTTAATAGCCCAAGTCAAGCAAGCTTGAGGATATTTAATCCTCTTATAAAGGATTTTATTATTTTTATCACATATTGTGTCACTTGTTTGTGTCATTTCAAGTTTTGAAAAAGCCCCTATATCCCCGGCAACAACCTCATTTGTTTCAATTTGGTTCTTGCCTCTTAGGAAAAATAAACCTGCAGGTTTTCCAATCTTATCCTTGCTTGCATTGTAAATTTCATCATCCTTTTTATATTTTCCTGATAAAACTTTAAATATTGAAATCTTTCCTACGAAAGGATCGGAAATAGTTTTAAATACCACTGCTGAGAAAGGTTCTTTCACATCAACTTTCCTATTTTCCCCCTCAACAGGTCTAAAACCTATATTCGCTTTTTCTTCATTCGGAGCCGGCATATACTTTACTATTACTTCCATAAGCAGGTCTATACCAAGTCCATTTGTAGAAGAACCTACAAGGGTAGGCACCACTGTTCCGCTAAGCATAGCGGCTGTAACGCCTCTTCTGAATTCCTCTTCCGTAAACTTATCTCCGTTAAAATATTTTTCCATCAATTCATCATCTGTAAGAGCTACCGCCTCTTCCAACTGATTATATACTTCTTCAACTTCAAGCATTCTTATTTCAGGGATTTCTACTTCTTCCTTTTCAAATCCCTTATATCTGTAGGCCTTTTTATCAACTATATCTATAACTCCGTTTGTATTTCCGGCTTCATCAGTTAAAGTCAATAAAAGAGGTGTAACCTTCTTGCCGAACTGAACGTGCAAATCCGCTACCAACTGATTAAAATTAATATTTTCCTTATCTATCTTATTTAGGTAAATAATCCTTGGTAAACCTATTTTTTCACAATAATCCCAATACTTTTCTGTACCTACTTCTATACCTGCGGAAGCGTCAACAACCAATAAAGCTGCTTCACTTGCCCTTAGAGCACTCATAACTTCGCCTTCAAAATCAAAATATCCCGGAGCATCTATCAAGTTTATCTTATAGCCCTCCCATTCAGCAGGAGCCACTGACAATCCTATAGAAACACCCCTATTTATTTCTTCCTTATCAAAGTCAGAAACGGTATTTCCGTCTTCAACCCTGCCCAATCTCTTGATTGCGCCTGTTTTAAATAGCATAGCTTCAGTTATGGATGTTTTCCCGCTTCCGCTATGCCCAACCAAGGCAAGGTTTCTTATCCTATCAGTTTCATAATTTTTCATACCATCCTCCTATGTAAATGTTTGCCTTATGATTAAAAAAAATATAAACTTAACGTTTAAATAATTATATAATGAAATAGAAGGGCTTTCAAGATTTTTTTCCTTAACACTGTAATAAAAATAAGTTAATAGCCATAATTCTTCATATAAATCCTATTACATATAGTTAACAAAAGAATAATATGAAAACATTTGCTGTTTATTTCCCTTTTGAAAGTAGTTAAATCTTTAATATTCTTGTATTTCTTCACTTTTTGTGAGATACTAAGCAGGAAACAAAGTTAGACCGACTTATGTCGGTCATTTTTTATGAAATTAATAAATAGGAGTAATATTTGAAATTCGAACAACTACCAATATCAGAAGAAATC
>JAEXBH010000130.1 GCA_023394215.1 Bacillota bacterium
ATATATGGTCATACTTGCCCGATTCTCTTAAAGATTGAAATGTAGCTTCATCCAATTTTCTATCCAGTACCAGAACAAGAGTAACCCTGTCTTCGCTGGCATGGCTCATAATTTTTTCTATATTGTAGTCATTTTCAGCAATGATACCGGCAAGAGCAGCTATAATCCCTTTCCTGTCATGATATTGAACTATAACAGTGGAATCTCCCGGAAATAGCCTGACATCCGCTCCGTCTATACAGGTAATTTCAATTTGTCCGCCACCGGTAGAAATTCCCTTAACTGATTTCATAAGCCCGTCAGGATAATAAAACTCCAAAATAGCAGTATTCGGATGGGCATTTACCAAATCTACACCCCTAAACTCAACCTCAATCCCTCTTGCAGCAGCTATTTCATAAGCTGTCTTTATCCTCTCGTCATCCGGCATAAAACCGAGACAACCTGCTATCAAAGCCTTATCGGTTCCGTGTCCTTTATAAGTTTCCTTAAAGGATCCATGAAGCTTAAATACTATCCTGTTAAAGCCCTTCTCAACTATAGAACTTGCAGCTTTTCCGATTCTGACAGCTCCTGCCGTATGAGAAGACGAAGGCCCTATCATAACCGGACCGATTACATTAAAATAAGAAATATTGTTCATGATAATCTCCTAAAAGATTTTATTAAAAACGAAACCTAATATATTATATAGGTAATTTAACAAAACTTCAATTTATAAGCCCATAAAAAATATAAATTTTAAAAATATATTTATACTTATATAAAAAAGATAATGGCCATATACTTTCTATACCGTATACAGCCACTATCCCTCACTCGAAATTTCCATAAACTCTCCTATTCTTGTGAATTACCAAGCTTGCAAATATCCTACCTCATTCGTCAGCATCAAATTCAATGTTTTCGCAATGAAAATATCTACAAATAAATTAACTTCCGTCATATAAATCGATCCCTTCCCTTTGAACAAACTGCGTTCCTCATAACTTCTAAAGACCATTTATTATGATTTCGTTTTCTTGGTATTACTTATTTACCCCGAAAATAAATATCTAAACATATAGGAGAAAAATTTTTTATTATATGATATTAAGTTCCTTTAAAGCCTTGTAAAGCCCATCATTATCTACATGGTCAGTCACAAAATCGGCAGCTTCCTTAAGCCTGTCCGGAGAATTTCCCATTGCTATTCCTATATGGGCGTTTTTTATCATATCGTAATCATTCATACTGTCACCTATAGCAACCGTATCCTCAAGATCTGCCCCAAAATATTCCAAAACCTTTTCTATACCTACAAACTTGTTTATGCCCTTCATTATAAGTTCTGCATAGTGGTCATATTTTATAAGATAAAAATCCTTATCTATATATTTTTCAAGTTCCACATAGTCTTGCATGTCTTTAGCATATAAAACCAACTTGCTTATCTTAGTCCTACTTTTAAAATATTCACTTGCAGGCTTGGCTCTATTCATAGGTAAATAATATTCGTCAAGTGGATAAAGGGCGTTTCTGTCAGGAGCATTTCTATATTCCTCTATTTTTTTCTTATAAAACTCATATCCACTGTTATGATAATAAGCATACTCTTCACCTTCAAGAGTATATCTTAGATTTAATTTATCTGAATAATAAATTAAATTGTCTATGGTATGCTCCTTTATACTTTTATCAAATATAACTTTATCCTCCACTTTAACATAGGAGCCTGCAGCGCATACATAGCCGTCAAAACCAAACTTAAAATAACCGTCCGAAATTTCCGCCAAGGACCTGCCTGTACACAAAAACAACCTGTGTCCCTTGCCCTTGGCTTCCTCTATAGCCTTAACGGTTGATGGTAAAATCCCTTTACTATGACTTAATATAGTCCCATCTATATCAAAAAATATATACTTCATCAAGCCTCCCTCACCTAAAATAACATCATCAATTTTTCTAAAAATGTCTTAATATTTCTTGTAAGAGAGGAGAAAAATCCAACCTTCGGCACATAGCCTCTGTTAACTAAATCAAGACTCTCTATCACCTGTTCATTTTGCTTTAGAGTCAATTTTCCCATAACTTCTCCATCTTCATAAGGAGCTTTTTTTGTCCTATCTATCTCATAGCTTATATCTATATTCTCATCATTTGACACCATGCCTACTATGGTCTTTGCCGGATAAAGTCTTATATTCTTCTGACTTGTACTGTCATCATAGTAGTCTGTTACAGCTATATCCTTATTTATCAATGTTCTTATGGAGTAATTATTTAAAACATAGTCTATAGTTTCAATTGTAGTCTTTTGACGCATTTCCATAGTGTCAGCCCCCATAACAACAGTTATGAGCTTATAATTTTGCCCCTCTTTTACCCGGGTCATATCAAACAAACCCGTCAAACAATAACCGGCTTCATAGGTAAATCCTGTTTTAAGCCCCTCGGTCCCATCTATACCTAAATCAGGAAAAGTGGCATTTCCTGCAAAATTTCTCTCAGGTAAAACAAGGGAAGTCTGTTTTCCAAGCTCCACTACTTTAGGATAATTTTTTACTATATGCCTTGAAAGTGCAAAAAGATCCTCCGCACTCATCACATTCATGCTCTTTTCTTCTACAGTTTTACCGTCCTTGACAATTTCTTTAACCTCTGTAATACCTGTGCTATTTACAAAATGCGATGCCTTAAGTCCCAATTCTTTTGCCTTAGCATTCATTTTTTCAACAAAGGCTTTTTCAGTCTTAGCAGAATGCTTTGCTAAAGCTATGGAAGCGTCATTTCCGGAAACTATCATCATACCCTTAATAAGATTTTCCACGCTTATTTTCTCACCAAGCTTGGTATCAAAGCTTGAATACCCGTCTTTATTATAGGCTACAGCATCCTCATCTATAGTAACTATATCATCAAGTTTAATCTTGCCAGAACTTATATCATCCATTACAACAAGATAGGTCATCAATTTTGACATAGAAGCTACAGGAAGAGACTTATCTGCATTTTTAGAATAAAAAATCCTTCCGCTTTCAGCATCACCGGCATATATTACAGAAACCTCATCATAATAGGTAAATGAGTTCTTATCAGCAAATACCGGATTTGCAGTCGATAAAAATATTACAAGGGCCAATAAAAAGCCCATCAACTTTTTAAATCTTTTCATCTACTTCCTCCCTGCTTCATCACATAAACTTGTCTTAGAAAATTCATAGTTTCCACATCTTCTTTTTTCGGATACTTATAAGCAAATTTCTCAGCCACTTCCAAACCGAGCCTTCTATAAAGCTGCCCCGCCTTGAAAATGGATGTCCAAAACTCGTCAACCTTACCGGTTGAAAAAATTCCCTCAAACTCTTGATACATATCCTTATCCAAATAAGTTTTTATGTTATCTCCTAAAGAATTCACAGCAACCATTTCTCCATACTTTTGTCCTATATAAAGATTTGCTACATTAAGAAGCTCTTTTTTCAACTCATCAAACAAAAAATTGGCTTTCACTATTTGCCTATTTGTCACGGCTGTCGCTATATCTGTTAAAGTCATAAAAAATCCCAGGCAATTATTATAAAACTCTTTTGCCTTAGGTACATACCAGTCATACCTGTCCTTAACCTTTGGCAACTTCTTTATAGCCTTGGTTTTATCTATCAAAATATCAAATTGTGCAAGATAAGGTACAAATTTTTCCATATCCTTTACATCTATAAGTTTTAGAGTAAGTTGAGAAAAATCGGTGAAACTCGCTCTTATGCACTTGGCTACATGGCCCTCCCTTACTTCCTCATATTGCTTATAAATCAAAAGCTTATCATCGTCTATAAACAGACTTATAATCAAATCCTTATCATCAACCGCCTCTGTTATCACAACCAGTTCAAAGCATCTTATACCTTCATCCACAGGCAAGCCCTGTCCCCTGAAATTTATACTTAAAAGTCCTCTTATGCCGTCTATTTTTTCGGCCCTGTTTTTTATCTCTTGTAAAATATTATTATCCATAAAACACCTCTTTATAATATTTTATTATAGAGGCTATCAATAAGCAACTATATTGATAGCTTATAAATTGACTTTTGCTCAACTTAGTATATAATGTAAGTGAAGTAAAATATTAGGAGGAAGTTGTGTTAAAAGAATTCAGAGATTTTATTGCCAAGGGTAATGTTGTTGATATGGGTGTTGCCGTAGTAATGGGTGCCGCTTTCGGAGCCATTGTTACCGCTCTTGTTGATAACATACTAATGCCACTTATAGGTGCTCTAACTGCAGGTGTTGACTTTGCATCAATAGTTGTAACTGTAGCCGGAGTTCAATTAGGAGTAGGTGTTTTTATAAATGCCCTAATCAAGTTTATCATCATAGCTTTTTGTATGTTCTTAATTATAAAGGGTGTTAATAAATTAAGAAAACCTAAGGTTGAGGAAGTTGTTGAAGAAGCTCCTCCTGCACCAAGCAAAGAAGAATTATTATTAACAGAAATTAGAGATTTATTAAAGAAATAATTAATTGGAATTTGTGAAAAAAACACCGTTACAAGAAAACATAATTTTCTTGTAACGGTGTTTTTTTCTTTTTATTCTACTTTATACCCAAGGCATCCTTAGCAAGTCTGTCAGCCATATCATTATACTTATCATTTGAGTGGGCTTTGACCTTAACAAATTCCACCTCTATATCATTTTTTATAGAATCATAATAAGCCTTATAGTCTTGGGTAAGCTTTATGTTTCTCTTCCATTCTCCCAAAGCCCAAGCCCTTATGCCCTTATAATCAAAAAATATATATATCTTTTTCTTTTTTGCCATAAGCCCCATTTCCATGGCCTTCATGGCACCATAAACTTCGCCGGCAACATTTCTTTGCTCGCTAAGTTCGGGATCTTGGAACTTTTCATTGTAGTAGCTTTCTCTTTCGTCCTCAAGCATAACTATCCCATAAGAAAATTCTTTAGTTGTGATATTGTAAGAACCGTCAACATAAAAAATTGCCTGATCTTTCGTGAGTTCGGAAACATTTATCCCCATCTCCCTGTCAAAAACAAAGCTTTCAGCCTCTTGCCTGTTATCAAACTTTTTATATTCCGCTCCCTTAAAACCTGTTACTTCCATCTTACACTCATCCCAACTTCTATATATGCCGGGCTTTCTTCCCTTTCTAACTGCGTAATAATTTGCCATTATCTCTTGCCGTGAGCCAATCTTGAAGCAGCTGAGGCTGCCAAGGCACAAACTATATCATCCAAAAAAGTATTTACACTGCCTTCTTTAGCATTGTCCAATTCTTTAATAATACCGATTTTTTCCTTATCAAGATATCCATAATTCGTAAGCCCTATAGACCCATATATATTTACTATGGACAAAGGAAGGATTTCATCAATTCCATAAAGTCCCTCATCGGACCTTATTATACTTGCTATCGGCTCCTTGATATTGCCCTTTTCAACCTGCCTGTCGATCTCTATACCTGTAAGAACGGCATGCACCACTTCCCTCTTTTCAAGTACCCTTTCAACCGCATCAATACATAGTTCCATAGTCAAACCTTCATAATATTTGCTTTGTAAAACAAAAACTATTGATGCTATATCCTCAATTTCAACGCCCCTATCCTTAAGCTCCAACTTTGTCATCTCTGTAAGCTTATCCATAGGATACTTATACTTTTCCTTAAGATTTCCTTTTCCCATATTTTCCCTCCTAATATCCGGGCTTTTCCAATAATTTAAACATGTTTTTCTTATATTCTTCAACACCCGGTTGATCAAAAGGATTTACTCCCAAAACATATCCCGAAACTCCAACGCCGTATTCAAAGAAATAGAATAATCTTCCAAGATTATATTCATCTATTCTTTCAAGCTCTAAAATAACATTAGGTACCCTACCTGTCACATGGGCCTGTACTGTAGCTTCTGAGGCTATTTTATTTACATAACTCATAGTTTTTCCTACAAGATAGTTCAAGCCGTCAAGATCATCCTTATCAGCCTTAATTTCTATATCATGCTTAACCTCTTTTACCAAAACAAGGGTTTCAAAAATATTTTTAGGTCCATCCTGAATAATTTGTCCCAAAGAATGTAAATCTGTTGTAAAACCTACACTTACAGGTAAAAGTCCCTTTTCGGACTTGCCTTCACTTTCCCCATACAACTGCTTCCACCATTCAGAAATATTTCTTAACTTAGGCTCATAATTTACAAGTATTTCAACTTCCTTGCCCTGCCTATATAAGATATTTCTGATTGCGACATATTTTAAACAATCGTTGTCTTCAAAAGACTTATTCATATAATCGTCTCTTGCGTCTTGAGCTCCCTTCATAAGAGCATCTATATCAAGCCCCGCAACCGCTATAGGAAGTAAACCCACAGCTGTCAATACGGAAAATCTTCCCCCGACATCATCCGGTACAACAAAGGTTTCATAACCCATGTTATCGGCTAAGGTCTTTAAAGCCCCTCTTGCCTTATCCGTAGTTGCATAAATCCTTGTTTTAGCTTCTTCCAAACCGTATCTTTCTTCCAATAATTCTTTAAATATTCTAAAAGCTATAGCCGGTTCTGTTGTGGTTCCTGACTTTGAAATAACATTTATCGAAAAATCCTTATCCTTCAAATACTCCATAAGTTCAAATGTTTCAACAGATGAAAGATGATTGCCCACAAAAATCACTTCCGGTTTTTTCTTTTCATAGGAATTAAGCAAGGCATCCATGGCAGCCTTAGCCCCAAGATATGATCCTCCTATACCTATGGCAACCAAAACGTCGGAATCCTTCCTGATTTTCTCAGCCGCTTTCTTAATCCTTGCAAATTCTTCCTTGTCGTAGTTAACAGGCAGATCTATCCACCCTAAAAACTCATTTCCTTTTCCCTGTCTGCTCTTCAACAACCTGTCAGCACTTAGAATTTCTTCCTTTATGGCTGATAGGTCCTTTTCAAAAAAGCTGTTTGCCAAATTAATTTTCATTTTTTCCCCCTTATATCTAAATATAAAATAGCAACATCGTCCTTTTGTTCCAAATATCTATATGAATCAAGATGTTTCAAAAGCTCTTTAACAAAAGCCTTCTCTCCCTTGTTCTTTTTTACCCATTCCAAGAGCCTTTCCTCTCCAAAAAACTCCCCCTCCTGATTTGCAGTTTCAAGCAAACCGTCGGTATAAAGCAAAATCTTATCCCCTTCTATAATATCAAGCTCTCTTTCAACATAATCCAAATCCGGAAAAATCGATGATATAAACCTGCCTTTGTTTCTCATATATGCCTGCCTGTTTTTATTAAAGAGTATAGGCATACAATTGTGACCCGCATTTACATATATTATCTTATCTTTCGGCAAATCAATCAACATATAATCTATGGTAAAATACTGACTTGCATCCAAGCCAAGCTC
>JAEXBH010000148.1 GCA_023394215.1 Bacillota bacterium
TTTTTGCAGTATCCGATATATATGCCGTTGCTGCTGTAAATGCGGCAAAAAGCCTGGGCTTGAGAGTACCTGAAGATGTGTCAATCATAGGATTTGATAATGAGTCCGTAGCAAAAATGTCATCACCGTCAATCACTACAATATCCCAACCCTCTTACGATATCGGTTTTCAATCGGCAGAACTGCTTTTGGAAATAATCGACGATCAGGAATTAAAACAAAAATCAATAATTTTTGATACGGAGTTGATTGTAAGAGAATCTACAAGTATTTTAAAAAAATAAAAAATACTAAATTTAATGTCTTAAAATTTAATATCTCAGATAGAAAATTATCGAAGATTCAAATTTAAGGTAATCCAAAAAACAGATCTTAATATCCGAGTTTTTGGATTACCTTTTATTAAATCTACATATTAATTTATAAAATACACAGCTATCTCCGATTTTTTATCCACAAGGAATAAATCCCCTTAAATTTTCCTTATTTATCTAAGAAAATTAGCCGGTATTATACTTTCTCTACTTACCAAGTTTTTGAATAACATTTATCATTTCTTCAATCTTTTTATTGGAATTTTCATTATTGCCTAAAGAATCTGCTACGCAGGATTCCAAATGTGCCTTCAGGATTTCAACATTAACAGATTTCAAAGCGGAACTTACAGCCATAAGTTGATTTGAAATATCCAAACAATATCTGTCCTCTTCAATCATCTTAAGTATACCGTCTATTTGTCCGCTAATAATCTTTAAGCGCTTAGAAATTTTTTTCTTATCAGCCTTCATAGTCTTCAATACTTAAAACTTCATAACCGGCATCTTCAACCAAAGCCTTTAATTTTCCCTCATCAAGATTTTCAGCCTCTACCACTGCCATCTTGCTCTCCAATGAAACCTCTACCTTAGCACCTTCAACAGAAGCTAAAGCCTTTTCAACTCTTGCCTTACAATGTCCGCAGGACATTCCTTCAATTTTCAATACTTTTCTCATTTTTACCTTCCTCTCCCTATTTTCCATATTTTTTAGATTTATATTTTCATAAGCTATATTGTAAGAAAGTTTTTCCTCATTCTTTTTAGTAAAATTTGCCCCCTTAAAGTTTTTAAGTCTAAGAGAATTTGTGACAACAAAAACGGATGAAAAACTCATAGCCAACGCCCCTATCATCGGATTAAGCTTTATCCCGAAAGCCGGATATAATAATCCCATAGCGATAGGTATTGCTATTACATTATATATGAAAGCCCAAAATAGATTTTCTTTAATAATCTTTATGGCTCTTTTGCTTAGATTTATAGAATTTACTATATCCTGAAGGTTGCTTTTCATAAGTACAAGGTCAGCTGATTCCACAGCTACATCAGTACCGTCCGCTATAGCTATACCGATATCAGCCCTCATAAGGGCCGGTGCATCATTTATACCGTCCCCTACCATCGCAAGCTTTTTTCCTTCCCTCATATATTCCTGAATGATTTTATCCTTATCCTCAGGTAACAAATCCGCTCTAAACTCATCTACACCCACCATATCAGCCATAGCCTTGGCAGTAAGCTTATTATCCCCTGTAAGCATAATAGTTTTAATACCCATATCCCTTATTTGTTTTATTGCATCTGCACTTGTAGCCTTTATACTGTCTGCAATGGCAATTATAGATATAATTTTACTTTCATCAAACAAAAATATGGATGTTTTGCCCTGTCCGGAATAATTATCCGCAACTTCTACAATCTCTTTATTAAATACATCAACATCCTTCATCAGCTTGTCATTTCCTATATAATACTTCTTATCCCCTATATATGCACTTATGCCCTTACCCGTGTAGGAATTAAAATCTTTTATAGGATAACATTCAATTTCCAACTCCTTTGCAGCATTTATAACGGCTTCCGCCAAAGGCTGTTGCGAACTTGTCTCAAGTGAAGCTGCTATTTTTAAAATTTCCCTACTGTCAAATCCGTCTACAGTAATTATATCCGTAACAAGAGGTTTTCCTCTTGTAATAGTTCCGGTCTTATCAAAAACAATCACATCCATCTTATGAAGATTTTCAAGGGCTTCTGAATTTTTAACGATTATTCCGTTATCCGCCGCCTTGCCTGTGGCAACCATCATTGCAACAGGTGTTGCAAGCCCTAAGGCACATGGACAGGAAATAACCAATACCCCTATAGCAATTGAAAAGGCAAACTCAACTCCATAACCCACAAGCAACCAGGTAACAAAGCTAATAAACGAAATTGCCATTACAACAGGCACAAACACTCCCGAAATCTTATCCGCTAATTTTGAAATCGGCGCCTTTGAAGCCGAAGCCTCCTCCATCAAACCTATTATTTTTGAAATAGTTGTTTCATCGCCCACATTCACAGCTTCCATTATAAAGGCCCCTGTCTTGTTTATCGAACCTGAGATTACCCTATCTCCTTCAAATACTTCTACCGGCAAACTTTCACCGGTAATTGCCGATTGATCAAGAGAAGAATGTCCCTCTACTATCTTGCCGTCAACCGCTATCCTTTCACCGGGTTTAATCCTTATAAAATCCCCCTTTAAGATTTCTTCAACAGGTAAAAGCTCTTCTAAGCCATTTCTTATAACAAGGGCAAAATCCGGTTGAATTTCTATGAGTCTGTTTATCGAATCCGTTGTTTTAATCTTTGACCTCGCTTCCAAAAACTTACCCAAAGTTATAAGTGTCAAAATCATTGTTGCACTCTCAAAATATATATCATGCATGTACTTGTGTACAAGTTTATGATCCATATGTCCCAAACCGAAAAGTATCATATACATAGAAAATATACCATAAACTATACCGGCAAAAGAACCCAAGCCTACGAGCGAATCCATATTCGGATGTCCGCTGAACAAAGATTTAAATCCATTTATAAAATATTTTCTGTTTACATAAACTACAGGAACGGAGATTAAAAACTGAGTAAATATAAAAATACCTGCATTTTCAGCTCCTCTTAATATTTCAGGAAGCGGCAGCCCCAACATATCTCCCATAGCAACATACATAAGAATAATCATAAGCGGAAAAGAAATCCTTAGCCTATGTCTTATCTCCTTCATTTCATCTTCCAAAACTTTTCTTAGATTTACCTGCCTTCTTTTACCCCTTACTTCCATCCTTGAAGTAGCCGTGTAACCGGCTTTCTCTACGGCATCTATTATAAGTCTATCATCTAAAGTCTCGGAAGTTCTCACTTCCATAGAATTTGTCATAAGACTCACATTTACGGTTTCAACTCCGTCAAGCTTGGCAACAGCCCTTTCAACAGCCGCTGAACAGGCTGCACAGGTCATACCCCCTATATCAAATTTTTGTTTATTCATAAGCATCTCCTTACCCTATACCCCTATCGGGTATATATATTATATACCAATAATTTATATTTTCAAACTAAACTTAAGAAAAAAAATATAGTATAATATTTAAGATAAAGGAGGCCTATATATGCAAAATAATTTCGTTCGTATAGCTGTGGCAAATATAGATCTAAAGCTATTAAATATTAAAGAAAATACAAAAAGTATAATTGATTATATAAATTATGCAGGAAATAATAATGTTGATGTCCTTTCTTTTTCCGAGCTTAGCTTAACCGGCTTAAGCGGTGGAGAAATGACAGCATCTGAAGAAATCACAAACAGGAGCCTAAAGGCCCTAAAAGAAATCCTTAAGGCAAGTGAAAAATTTTCAACAATTATCGGTATTGGACTTCCCTTAAATTTTGAAGGAAAAGTCTATAATGTAATTGCTTTACTTCAGTCAGGTAAATTAATACAAGTATTGGCTAAAAATTCCCTAAGTTTTAGTCAAAAAAAATACTTTTCAATTTTAGGAAAAGATATTGAATATAAAAACGAAGATTTTTCTTGCAAAATTGTGAAATCTTCTATTCTTAAAAGCCTTGACGGCAAATTAAGAATAGGTTTTTGTTTTGAGGATGATATAAATAAGGAACTTTCCCCATTTTCTTTTCAAGTAAATGACGGAGCAAATATAATAATGCTTGCAGGCTCCGGACACTCAAGTGTAAGCAGCCATGAAGACAGGTTAACCCTTCTTAAAGCGAAATCAAAAAATAATAAAATTTCCATAGCATATGCCGGAGCCTCAAATGGTGAATCCAGCGGAGAAACGGTCTATAGCGGAGAAAAAATAATTCTTGAAAACGGAAAAGTTTTGGAAGATTCCAAGCTTTACAAAAGCGGCTTGGTATTTACCGATGTAAACCTTGATGAAATCAAAACTAAAGACCAAAATCACGACCTTGCCTGTATATGTACTGTTGAATATTTCAAAAACAAAAAAAATCAATATATCCTAAAAAGGATTATAGATAAGAGTCCCTTCATCCCACGAGATAAACACTCCTACGATTTAAAGATGAACTCTATACTTAATATACAATCAGAAGCCTTGAAGAGAAGACTTAGGGCTGTCAATACCGAAAAAATATTTATAGGGCTTTCCGGTGGACTTGACTCCACCCTTGCCCTTATAGTTTCATCCCTTACCCTATATAAAATGGGCCTTGACTCTAAAAATATTTATACGGTTCTTATGCCTACAAACAATACTTCTCAGAGAACTTTAACCAACGGAAGAAATTTGGCTAAAGCCTATGGTACTACCTGTCTTGAAATAAATATACAAAAAGCTATAGACCAACACTACAAGGATATAAATCACGACCCTGAAGATCTTTCCACAGCATATGAAAATGCTCAAGCAAGGGAAAGAACCCAAATACTTATGGATTTAGCAAACAAACATGGAGGAATAGTTTTAGGAACCGGAAATATGTCTGAAATCGCCTTAGGTTGGGCTACCTACAACGGAGACCATATGGCTATGTATTCGGTAAATGCCGGAATACCGAAAACATTATTAAGAGAAGTTGTAAGATATATAGCCGATAACAGTAAGGACAATGAGCTTTTGGTAGATACAATAAGAGATATAATCAATACACCTATATCACCCGAACTGCTACCTCCAAGTCAGGGACAAATATCACAAAAAACTGAAAATATCATAGGCC
>JAEXBH010000003.1 GCA_023394215.1 Bacillota bacterium
TGAACTGACCCCAAAAAGTTAGACCTAAAAATCAACTTAGAGGAGGTCAGTTTTTTCATGTCAAAATATAGTACAAAATTAAAAATGAAAGTAGTAAAAGCATATTTGAACAATGAAGGAGGATATATATATTTAGCTGATAAATATAGCATAAGCAATGAGTCAATTGTTAGAAAATGGGTTAATGCATATAAATCACAAGGATATGAGGGATTAAAAGTTTCAAGAAAAAATAAAAATTACTCTTTTGAATTTAAGCATAATATAGTAAAGTTGTACTTAATAGGAGAAATGTCCTATCAAGAACTTGCTAATCAATTTAAAATCAATAATCCATCAATGATAAATAGATGGGTAAATGATTTTAGAAATCAAGGGCTTGATGGGCTAAGACTAAGAAAAAGGGGAAGACCTTCAAGTATGACTAAAGATAAAAAAACACCTAAAAAGCAAATTAAAAGGGAATATTCTGAGGAAGAGATAGATGAGATTAAAAAGCTCAAGGAAGAGCTTTATTGGGCTCAAATGGAGATAGATTTCTTAAAAAAAAAGATGGAATTAGAGGACGAGGAAGATCGAAAAATGAGAAAGCGGCTAAGATAATTCACTCATTGAGAGAAAAATATCCATTAAAAGATTTGCTTAAGTATTGTGATTTTCCTAAGTCAACATATATGTATTGGCAAAAAAGATTCGATAGAACCGATAAAGATAAATCTTTAGAAGATCAAATGAAAGAAATTAGAAAAGACAATCCAAATTACGGATATAGAAGAATACATGCAATGCTTAGAAGGCTTGGAGTTTTAATAAACAAGAAGAAAGTACAAAGACTTGTGCAAAAATTAAAGCTTCAAGTAACAAGTTTCAAACGTAAATCAAGAAAATATAACTCATACAAAGGTACAATTGGTAAAGTAACAGCAAATAAAATAAAGAGAAGATTTAACACCTGCATAGTTCATCAAAAAATAACTACAGATACTAGTGAATTTAAATATTATGAATCTGATAAATCCGGTAATGTGCAAGTTAAAAAGCTTTATCTTAATCCATTTTTGGACATGTATAACAGTGAAATAATTAGTTATTCAATAACAGGCTCACCGACTTTAGATGCGATAATAACTCCACTTGAAGAAGCAATATTAAAGACTTCTGATTGCAAGTTCAAGAGAATCTTTCATTCAGATCAAGGTTGGGCATATCAGTTAAAACAATATACATCAAGATTAAAAAATAGTAGAATAACACAAAGTATGTCAAGAAAAGGAAATTGTTTAGATAACTCTCCAATGGAGAATTTCTTTGGAATATTAAAACAAGAAATTTACTATGGCAATACATTTAAGTCTTTTGATGATCTTAAAAACACAATAGAAGAATATATAAAATACTATAACGAAGATAGAATAAAGGCAAAACTTGGATATTTAAGTCCGGTTGAGTATAGAAAATTAAATGCATGATAGCTTCGATTTCCCATAGGGGAAATATGTAGGACGTAAAAAACCAGAGACAAATATTTCTAAATGTCTCTGGTATAAAGTCCAACTTTTTGGGGTCACCTTATAGGCTTTTTGCTTCTGTGCCTTTTAATATTTGTTTTTTACTATATATTTTATCAGGATATAGAGAATTCTTTGATTTCAATTTACAGAACCTATAGTTTGAGTTTGAAGAAGCTTTATATTTACAAGTTTTCAGCATTCTTGATTTTCTCCTTATTTATTTTGTTTGTGTGGGGACTTGTAGATTATATTTTTCTTATAATAAGCGGGACGGATCTGAGCCTTTTTATACAAAATATAAAGGGTTTTTATTTAGCTCCCCTAAAGCTTAATCTTTTTGAATATATGGCATTGAGTATCGGCTTGATTTATTTAACCATTATATTTTTACTGCTCTTGTTCAGCCTTATTTTATTTTTGCTAAAGAGGGTAGGTTTGGCACTTGCAGGCTTATTTGCCTTTATTTTGCTTGAGTTTAATATGTACAACGATATAGCACTTGGCTCATCCAAGGAAATTTTTAAGTTGTTTAATATATTCAGTCTTTTTGAAAGACCCTTTGACAAGATACTTCCGGCAAAGATTTTCTTTAGAGGGCAGGTTGAGTTTGTAGTTCTTGGCGGATTTGCAGTTTTACTCGTAGGACTTTTCATATTGTCATGTCTTTTGTATGGAAAGGGGATATCTCTCAAAAGCAGATTTGGGCGAGTCTTTAAGGGGCTTAGGACTAAGAACATATTTGTAAATGAGACATATAATATTTTGCTTGGTGCCAAGGGTATAGTAATTTTAGCCTTGTTGGCGGTTTTTTCCTACGCCGCATATGAAGATTTTTATTATGTAAGACCTGATAATTATCACAGTTTAAGTGTGGAAAAGAGGGAATATTACGGGCAAATAGATGATAAACTTTTTTCAAAGCTCGAGAAAAATTTCAAAGAGGCGGAAAACTATAGCAATAGGGGGTATGAACTCCTGGAAAAGGAAGTAAAAAGTGATGAGGAAAAAGCGGAATTGATGGCAATATCTCCGTTTTTCGGCAAGTATCAAGATCTCGGTATAATTCGTGAGGAAATTATTCTTGCAAGGGCAAACGGTGCGAGCTTTTATGTGGACACCGAACCTACGGACTTCTTGCATTCCGTTAAGAGAAATTACAACTTTTATAAGGATACTTTTATAGGGCTCGGTTTGATAGGACTTATGGCATCTCTTTATATTTCAGCAAACTTTAATTCCAAGATAGATGTTCTATATGGAACTATGCTCAGGATAAAAAGGAGAAATTTGGTGAGGCTTATGCTCCTTTATATGGTTGCCTTAGCCATATTTGCCATACTTATTTGGACCCATATATGTAAACTCAATAAGGGGTTTTATTATAGGGTTTTTGATATAGATATAAACAATTTGTTCCCTATATCGTCTACTATGGACTACAGGTTATTTTTGGGTTTGACCATATTTTCATATGTTTTGTTTATATTTACTTTTGTGAATATAAGCTATTACATAGCTTGTAGAAATTCCGTTATAAATTCTTTTATAATAAGTTTGTTTATAAGCATTATCCTAATGTTGGGATTTGTAGTATTGCCGGGATTCAGTCCTCTGTCTATTATAAGATATGAGATTTTTGACAGAATTTATGTGTATATAGCTTATGTACTTGTTTATATAGGCATAAATATTTG
Source organism: Bacillota bacterium (assembly GCA_023394215.1). Lineage (GTDB taxonomy): Bacteria > Bacillota > Clostridia > Tissierellales > Peptoniphilaceae > JAUMWX01. Next base: position 3,206 of record JAEXBH010000003.1, read on the forward strand.
GGTGCTGAAAAGGATATTTAAATAGACTGTTTATCTGAAAAGTTTAAAGTTATAATCTGTCAAATAGCAAAAAATAGGGTAGAAGCTGTTGGCTTTTACCCTATCAAAGTTTTATATTAATTTTTAAGAAGTTCCCTAAGTTCTGAGAAATACTCGCTGATCCCCTCTACTATATCATGGAAAAAACCCTTATCATCTTCAGGTCCTTCCTGATGAGAGTGGCTGTCGTGATCATGCTTCTCAACCGAACCGGAGAAATC
>JAEXBH010000101.1 GCA_023394215.1 Bacillota bacterium
AGATTAGACCTATCAGGAGAAGTGATTTTTATTTAGAGGCCAAGTCTTCGTTTGCTACTGTTTCAACAGGTGAAAAGGGGGCTTACGGTTGCTTTATTCTTCAGAAGGGGCTAAATTAGGTTAATGATTTTAGCAGCAATTCAGAAAATTCTGTTTGCTGCTATTTTTATTTGCAAGAAATATCAAGCAAAATATTTTCGAGATGGTATAATAATATAAAAGAATTTAATGAAAAATAGGGGCTTAGAGGGAGGCGAAGATGGTTACTGATATAGAGATTGCTAATAGTATTAGACTTAAGAAAATTGTTGATATTGCAAGTATGTATGGGATTGATTCGGATAGACTTGAGCTTTATGGGGACTATAAGGCAAAGGTTAAAAGTTTTCCCGAAGGAAACAGGGGAAAGCTTATACTCGTGACCGCCATGTCGCCGACTCCTGCCGGAGAGGGAAAGACTACGGTAAATATAGGACTTTCTCAAGCTTTAAATCTTTTGGGATACAGGGCTGTTTCAGCACTGAGAGAGCCTTCACTCGGACCGAGTTTCGGTATAAAAGGAGGGGCTGCCGGAGGTGGGTATTCCCAAGTTTTGCCAATGGAGGATATTAATCTTCATTTTACAGGTGATATGCACGCAATCACATCCGCAAATAATATAATTTCTGCAATTTTAGATAATCATATTCAGCAGGGAAATGAATTAAATATAGATCCCAGAACTATCTTGTGGAAAAGATGTCTTGATTTAAATGACAGAGCCTTAAGAAATATTATAGTAGGGCTTGGAGGAAGATTGAACGGGATACCGAGAGAAGACGGATTTAACATAACTGTTGCTTCGGAGATTATGGCCATACTTTGCCTTAGCGAGGATTTACAGGAGCTTAAGGAAAGGATAGGAAATATACTTTTAGCCTATACCTATGATAAAAAACCTATATTTGTAAGAGATATAAGGGCTGAAGAGGCTGCCGCTATTTTACTTAGAGATGCTATTAAGCCGAATATAGTTCAGACAACCGAAAATACACTTGCAGTTGTTCATGGGGGGCCGTTTGCAAATGTTGCTCATGGTTGTAACTCCATTCAGGCTACAAGGCTTGCCTTGGCAGTAGGGGATTATGTTGTTACGGAAGCGGGATTTGGAGCGGATTTGGGAGCCGAGAAGTTTTTTGACATAAAGTGCAGATTGAAAAATTTAAGGCCGGATGCTTTAGTTTTGGTTGCAACCGTGAGGGCTTTAAAATTTCATGGAGGCCTTGATAAAAAATCCTTGGAAATACAAAATGTTGAAGCTTTAGTTAAGGGTTTTTCAAATCTTAAAAAGCATATAGAAAATATGATACAATTCGGCATGAAACCTATAGTCGCCATAAATAAGTTTCCGAGTGATACTGATGAGGAGATGGAAAAACTTATAAGTTTGTGCAAGGAACTTGACATCGAAGCTTTTCCTATAAGCATTTGGGCTGATGGGGGAAGGGGGGCTTTAAATCTTGCTGAGGCTGTGGTTAGAGAATGTAGTGAAGAAAAAGAGTTTAGACTGATATATAAAAACGAGGATTCAATAGAGGAAAAAATTGAGGCTGTAGCAAAGAAAATTTATGGGGCTGAGAATGTGGAATTTTCAGGTAAAGCCAAATCAAAGCTTGAGCAAATCAAGAGTTTGGGCTTTGATAATTTTCCTGTTTGTATGGCGAAAACCCAATATTCATTTTCGGATGATCCGAACTTATTGGGGGCACCGAAGGATTTTACAGTTAGTATTTCCGATTTGAATATAGCATCGGGAGCAGGCTTTATCGTAGCTCTCACAGGACAGATTATGACCATGCCGGGTCTGCCTAAGGTTCCGGCGGCATATAATATGTCAATCGATAAAGATGGAAATATAAAGGGATTGTTTTAATAAGGAGGATTTATGAACAAAAAATTATTGCTGTCTATTTTGGCAGGATTAGGAATCGTCTCATTATTTATGCCTTGGGTATCGGTAATGGGATTTGGAGCAAGTTTGATGAGTAGTAACTCAGGCACAGCTTTTGTATTTATTATATTATTTGCAGTGATTATGGTCTTGAGTTTGCTTGAAGGTATTGAAAAACCGTTTGATAACAATAAGGCTTGGGGCGTTTTAATCGTTTCAGCCATAAGTTTGGTTATCAATATACTAAATATATTCTCATTTAGTAAGGCTGCAAGGTTTGGAGCCTCTATAGGAATAGGTTATTATTTTTGCTTTCTTGTAAGTATTGCCTTAATAGTTTTGGCATACATGGTAAAAAAGGGCGTAGACATGGGAGAAAAGTCGCTAAATATAGATATTGATAAGGATAAGGTTATGGAAGCTACCAAGAAGGGTTGGGATGCAGCCAAGACTTTTACCAAGGCGGCGGGAAAGGCTACAAAATCGGCTGTTGAAGAGATTAAGAAAGAAATGAAAAAGGGAGAAGATTCTTCGGGGGCGGAAAAAGTCGAAGAGGAAATTAAAGAAGCTGAAGTTAAAGTTGGGGAAGCCGAAGTTAAGGTTGAAGAAGTTAAGGCGGAAGTTGAAGAAGTGAGAGCTGAAGCTGAGGAAGTTAAAGAAAGGGTTGAATAGTTAAGAAACAATCTAAGTTAAGATTTGAAATAGACGGAAATTTTGGGTATCATATATTTGTAGTCCATAAAGGGGGATTTATGAAAAATTTAATTCTAATAAGTCAGGTTGCCTATAGTATGCTTGCACCCATACTCTTAGGTTTATTTATAGGAAATTTATTAGATAAATGGCTTAATCTAAATGGAATTTTTTTGTTTATATTCTTAATTATGGGCATCATAAGTGCGTTTACGAGTACTTATAAATTAATCATGAACGTCAACAGGGATATTGGAAAAAATGAAAAAAAATAGGCATTATGTGGTGAGAATAGCTTTAAATGCAGCAAAAATAGCAGCCTTAGAGATTTTTGTCTATTTACTTATTTTCGGTATAAGACCTGAGTATGTTTTGGGCGGACTTTTAGGATCGCTTTTGAGCATAGGTTTTTTCCTGTCCCTATATAGAAATATTCAAAGGATTATCGATATGTCTCCCGAGGGTGCAAAGAGGGAAATGACTGTAAATTATGCTATAAGATATGTAATTACGGGCTTTGTCTTAGTATTGATAAGCTTTGTGGATTTTATTAATATATATACCTGTATAATAGGGCTTTTCAGCATAAAAATAGTTATTTATTTGGAGAATTTCTATAATATTTTGGTCGGATTGAAAAATAAAAATGATTCCTTTTAAGGAAAGAAAGGAGTTAAGATGAGCATCAGTATTTCATTTACTCTAAATGGAGTACAGTACAACATTCATCCTACAGTGGTGAATTCCTTTATAATAGTTATATTTTTGAGTCTTGTGGCTATTATAATAGGACGAAAATTTAAAAATGCAGATATTAAAGCTAAGCCCAAAGGATTGCTTTTAGCGGGCGAAATTCTCGTGGAAACTATTGATAAGTTGACGATCAGTACCATGGGAAAGGCAAATATAAGTTTCTCACCCTATATTTTGTCACTTGCTCTGTTTTTGGCTTTTGCCAATTTGGCAGGTTTGGTAGGCTTAACGCCTCCAACATCCGATTACAATGTCACCTTGGGACTTGCGGTAATAACTTTTATTTTGATGCATTTTAATAACCTTAGATTTAACGGTGTAAAATCATATGTAAAGGGCTATTTTGAACCCATGGCTTTTTTGTTCCCGATTAACCTTTTGGGAGAAATAGCTACACCCATATCGATGTCTTTCCGTCTGTTCGGAAATATTTTAAGCGGGGTTATTATAATGGGTCTGATGTACGGCGCATTATCAGGATTATCAATGATATTAACGCCTTTTGTAACATCGGTATTTCATGCTTACTTCGATATATTTTCAGGTTTGATACAAACATTTATTTTTATAATGTTAACAATGGTAAATATATCAAATGCAATTGGAGAAAGAGAATAATAATAAGGAGAAAAAATTATGTCAATTAGTAATGAAGCTTTTATATTAGGATTATCAGCTGTTGGAGCCGGCTTGGCTATGATTGCAGGTATAGGACCCGGTATAGGACAGGGTTATGCTGCAGGTAAGGCGGTAGAAGCGGTAGCAAGACAACCTGAAGCTAAGGGTGATATTACACAAATGCTTTTAATGGGTTGTGCGGTTGCGGAAACAACAGGTATCTACGGTTTGGTTATAGCTATTATATTGTTATTCGTAAGACCATTGATGGGAGCTCTATAAGATAAATTGAAGGAGGGAAACCTTGGATAATATAAATATTTCCGTTGTCCCGGACCAAAATTTTTTCTTGCAAATAGCTGCAACTCTGATTTTATACTTTGTGATGAGGCATTTCTTATATAAGCCTGCCAAGGAGTTTTTGGACAGGAGAAAGGCCTATGTGGAAAATAATATAAGTGAGAGTGAAAAGGCCAAGGAAGAATCCTTGAGATTAAAAGAGGAATATGAGACAAAATTAAATGATGCCAAGACTGAAGCTTCAGAAATTTTGGCTTCTGCAAGGGCTTTAGGAGAAGATGTAAAGGCTAAAGCTGTTAAGGAATCTAAGGAACTTGCCAAGAAAGAGTATGAAAAAGGTATGTTGGCTTTGGAGGGTGAAAAGAAAAAGGCCCTTAGCAGTTTAAATGACCGAATTGTTGATATGACCATACTTGCAACAGAAAAGGTTCTTAGAAAAAATATAAATTCTGATGTAAACAGATCTTTGGTTGAATCTTTTGTAAGTGATTTGGAGGGGGCAAATGAATAATCTTGTCAGTGAAGTTTATTCAAAAGCTTTTTTCGATTTATCAAAGGATAAGGAAAAGACGGAAGATCATATGAAAGATTTATCATATGTGGGAGAAGTTTTAAAAGAAAACCCTAAGTTAAGGGATATTTAAAATAATCCCAATATTGATAAAAATGATAAAAAAGAACTACTTTCAAAAATTTTTCTTGATATAGACGGATACACAAAAAACTTTTTGGCTATATTGGTTGATAAATCCAGATTTTCAGATATAGACCCTATAATTAGGGCATATACAAAGCAATATGACGGATTTCACAATATTTCAAGAGGTATTGTTTATTCTACGGAAAGTTTATCGGAGGAAGAAATTGAAAGTCTAAGAAAAGTTTTAAGTAATAAATTTCAAAAAAAAGTTGAGCTGGAAAATAGGATAGATGAGGAATTGATTGCTGGTATTTCCGTTAAGTTGGATGGAAAAGTTATTGACAACAGTATTAAAGCCAGACTTGAAAATTTAAGACGCTCACTTAAAAATGAAAGAGGGTGAGTTTATGAAATTAAAACCGGAAGAGATTAGTTCAATCATAAAAAATATGATTGAAAAATATGACCAAAAAACTCAAGTAGTTGATATAGGGACTATTATTGAAGTAGGGGATGGCATTTCACGTATTCACGGACTTGATGATTGCATGGCGGGTGAGCTTTTGGAATTTGAAGGCGGAGTGTATGGAATGGCCCTTAACCTTGAACAGGATAATATAGGAGCGGTTCTTTTAGGTGATGAATCAAAGCTTAAAGAGGGCAGTACCGTTAAGAGAACCGGCAGAATAGCCCAAGTTCCAGTAGGGGAAAATCTTATCGGTAGAGTTGTAAATGCTCTTGGGCAACCCATAGATGGTAAGGGACCTATAGAAACGTCAAAGTTTAGGCCTATAGAAGCGGAAGCACCAAAAGTAATTGAAAGACAATCCGTTAATGAGCCCTTACAAACAGGTATTAAGGCTATAGATTCGATTATACCTATTGGAAAGGGGCAAAGAGAGCTTATCATAGGTGACAGACAAACCGGAAAAACAACACTTGCTACAGATACTATTCTTAACCAAAAGGGTAAGGATGTTATCTGTATCTATGTTGCTATCGGTCAAAAAGCATCGACAGTTGCTCAGATAGTTGATTTGTTTGAAAAGAAGGGGGCTATGGAATATACCATAGTCGTTTCGGAAACTGCCAGTCAATTGGCACCGCTTCAATATATAGCACCTTATGCCGGTGTAACTATGGCGGAGGAGTTTATGTATGCAGGCAAAGATGTATTGATAGTTTATGATGATTTATCAAAGCATGCAGTAGCCTACAGATCTATGTCCTTATTGCTTAGAAGACCACCGGGACGTGAAGCTTATCCGGGTGACGTTTTTTATCTTCACTCAAGGCTTTTGGAAAGAGCAGCAAAGCTTAGCAAGGAGCTTGGAGGAGGTTCAATAACAGCTCTTCCTATTATTGAAACTCAAGCAGGGGACATTGCGGCATATATTCCTACAAATGTAATTTCAATTACCGATGGACAGATTTTCTTGGAATCGGAGTTGTTTTTCTCCGGGCAAAGACCGGCAGTTAATTCGGGTTTGTCAGTTTCCAGAGTAGGCGGATCGGCACAAATTCCTGCTATGAAGAAGGTTTCAGGCGGTATCAAGCTTGAGCTTGCTCAATATAGGGAGCTTGTTGCTTTTGCACAATTCGGTTCGGAGTTGGATAAGGATACTGCTGATAAATTGAGTCACGGACAGAGGATTATGGAAATTATGAAGCAGGGACAGGCATCTCCGCTTGATGTAGAAGATCAGGTTATGATTCTGTTTGCTGTTACAAATCAAATGTTGGCAGATGTCGAAGTTGACAGGATTAAAGATTTTGAATTTAATTTCTTAGAATTTATGAAAAACACTTATCCTGCAATCAGACAAAAAATTGCCGACGAAAAGAAGATGACCGATGAAATTAGGGAAGAATTGACTAAGGCTGTCAGTGAATTCAAGAAGACTTTTGCGTAGAAAGAGGATTAGCTTATGGCTCAAAGTATGAAAGATATTAAAAGAAGGATTAACAGTATCGGGAGTACCATGCAAATAACCAAGGCTATGGAACTTGTTTCTTCTGCAAAACTTAGGAAGCAAAGAAATAAACTTGAGCATACCAGACCATATTACAGTACGGTATTTGAAAATATCAATGATATTTTAAGCTCTACCAGAGAGACCTCACCTCTATTTGAAGTTAGGGAGGTTAAAAGGAGAGCGGTAGTAGTTGTTGCCAGCAACAGAGGGCTTGCAGGCGGTTATAACATCAATGTATCTAAGGAAGCTATTGAGCTTGCAAACGGAGATGACGGAGTGGAGACCGTATTTTTCCCGACCGGTAGGAGGGCGGTAGAGTTTTTGGCCAAGACCGGAAAAAAATTGGTACAGGATTTTACCTTTATAGGCGAGAGCCCTACAAGTGATGATGCTTTGGCATTGGGCTCTTTTCTTTCTAAAGAGTATGAGGAAAAGAGATTTGACGAGGTTATTATTGTCTATACCAAGTTTAATTCAGTTTTATCATTGGTACCCATGGCTATGAAACTTTTACCTGCCAGTGGCTTTAATGATAATAAGGAAGTTAAGAAGATTGATATAGAATTTGATCCTTCTCCGTCCGCAGTTTTGACTCAGATGATTAAGCAATATGTAAATGTGAGTATTTATGGTGCTCTTTTAGAGGCAGCGGCATCTGAACAGGCATCAAGAAGAACGGCGATGGAGAATGCATCTTCCAACGGTGAAGAATTGGTGGAAAATCTCCAACTTCTGTACAATAGGGCCAGACAGGCAAGTATTACTCAAGAAATTACTGAGATTGTAGGAGGAGCTGAGGCTCTTAAATAAGAAAGGAAGGCTGTATGGCAAAAAAGAATGAAGGAAAAATTATTCAGGTTATCGGACCGGTACTTGATATTAGATTTTCTGTTGGCGAATTGCCAAATCTGTTAAACGCCATTGAAATAGAAAAGGAAGGAAAAAAGATAGTAGCCGAAGTTTCTCAACATATAGGAGATGATACGGTTAGATGTATTTCTATGTCA
>JAEXBH010000156.1 GCA_023394215.1 Bacillota bacterium
AGATTACGTTGCTGAAAGTACGGTTTCTGTTGTCAGCCTGCCAAATGACGATATGAAGGGTAGGATAATAGGTAGGGAAGGTAGAAATATAAGGGCATTTGAAACCTTAACCGGAGTTGACCTTATAATAGATGATACTCCTGAGGCTATCGTTTTATCATCCTTCGATCCCGTGAGAAGAGAAGTGGCGAGGGTAGCACTTGAAAAGCTTATGCTTGACGGACGTATCCATCCTACAAGGATTGAGGAGCTTGTTGAAAAGGCTAAGGCTGAAGTTGATGAAAAAATTAAGCATGCCGGAGAATCTGCTTGTGAACAGGCAAAGGTACACGGTATCCATCCTGAGATTATTAAAGTTTTAGGAAGATTGAACTATAGAACATCTTATGGGCAAAATGTTTTAAAGCATTCCGTTGAGTGTGCAAATATAGCAGGTATGATGGCTCAAGACTTGGGATTAAACCACAAGGTTGCAAGAAGAGGAGCCTTGCTTCACGATCTTGGAAAGGCAATTGATCATGAAGTTGACGGAACTCATGTTGAAATAGGGGTTAATCTTGCCAAGAGATATAAGGAATCTGCCGAAGTTATCAATTGTATAGAAGCGCATCATGGAGATGTTGAATTCCGTTCGTTAGAAGCTATGATTGTTCAAGCTGCCGATGCTATTTCAGCTGCAAGACCGGGAGCAAGAAGGGAATCTTTGCAAAATTACATTCAAAGACTTGAAAGTCTTGAAAATATTGCGAACTCTTATGAAGGAGTTGAAAAATCTTATGCAATTCAAGCCGGTAGAGAAATTAGAATTATGGTTCAACCGGAAAAGATTTCAGAAGATAAGTTGACTATACTTGCAAGAGATATAGCCAATCAAATTGAAAATGAATTGGAATATCCGGGTCAAATTAAAATCAACTTGATTAGAGAAACCAGGACTGTGGATTATGCAAAATAGTTTTTGTAAGAGGGTATTAATACCCTCTTATTTTATATTTTAATTGTGATAGTGGTGGTAATATGATTAAATTGATAGCTGTTGATATGGATGGGACTTTCTTAAATGATTTGGGTAAGCCGGATCCGAACTTTACTAAAATACTCGAAGAGCTTATAAAAAGAAATATTTTGTTCACTCCTGCCAGCGGAAGGCAACTTAGAAAGCTTAAAGAAATGTTTTGGAACTATAGGGACAATATGGCATTTATAGGTGAAAATGGAGGAATATTGGAATATAAAGGGGATATTCTCAATAAAAAAGCCCTTGATAGGGGACTTATTTTCAAGGTGATAGAAAAGGTTTCAACTATATCCGGTTGTGATGTAGCCGTGTGCGGAGCAAAGGCGGCATATCATATAAATTCTTCCGCTGATTTTATGGACGAACTAAATAAGTATTATTATAATATAGTTAAGCTTACGGATTTTAATCAAATAGAAGAAGATATATTGAAGCTTGGTATCTATGATAGACTTGATCCTATCAAGAATTCTTATCCGATTCTTAATGAAGAATTTTCCGGGCTTCTTGAGTTGGCGGTTGCAGGTAAAACCAGTCTTGATATATTTCCTCTTTTTTCAAATAAGGGGCAGGCACTTAAAGTTTTACAGGAGCATTTAAATATCACAAAAGAAGAAACTATGGTATTTGGGGACTTCTACAACGATATTGAAATGTTTTCACTTGCGCATTATTCTTATGCTATGGAAAATGCAAATGATTATATAAAGAGTATGGCTAACTTTGTGGCTCCATCAAATAATGATTATGGTGTAAGCAGGATAATAAGTGAAGTTTTGAAAATTAATTGAGGTTAAGTCATGTTGTTGGAAAAGTTATATAAAATAATGGAAAGTAAAGAAGGGCAAATGATTGAGCATAGAAGATGGCTACATCAACATCCGGAGTTGTCTTTTCAGGAAAAAGAAACAAGTAAATATATTTATGATTTCTATAAAAATAAAGATGTAAAAATTGAAACATTTGAGACCTGTTATGGACTTAAGATAACTATAGATTCAGGGAAGCCCGGTAAAACCATTGCTCTGAGAGCTGATTTTGATGCCCTGCCTATAATGGAGGATACCGGTTTGGACTTTGCTTCTCAAAATAAGGGGGTTATGCATGCCTGCGGTCATGATGGGCATACTTCATATTTGCTTACCTTGGCGGATGCATTTTTGGAAATGAAGGATGATTTAAAGGGTAAGATAGTTCTTATACATCAACCGGCAGAGGAATTTCCGCCGGGAGGTGCTATACAGATGATAAAAGAAGGGGCATTAAATGGGGTGGATAGTGTATTCGGTTGCCATTTTTTAAGTACCTTGGATCTTGGTACAATAAATTATCATCATAGAGAAACTCAGCATGCCAGATCAAAATTTAATATAAAGGTATATGGAAAGGGGGGGCATGGTTCTTCTCCTCATCAAGCCAATGATGCAATATTGATTGCGAGTCAGTTGGTTGTAAATTTACAAACAATAGTTTCAAGAAGGACTAATCCTATGGATTCGGCAGTTCTTACGATAGGTTCCTTTGATGCTAAAGGGCAATTTAACATCATAAAGGATTTTGTTGAACTGGAGGGGGATGTAAGATTTATAAGCAAAAATGCTAAAGAAACTCTTGAAAGAGAGCTTAAAAGAATATGCCAAGGGCTTGAGATAGCCTATAACTGCAAAATAACCGTTGAATATACAGACGATTATCCTATCCTTATTAATGATGTGGAAATGACCGATTTATTAATAAGAGCTTTAAATAAAGCCGATATAAAGGAAGTAAATAAAATAGAAGATGGAGGTATTCTAACAATATCCGAAGATTTTGCATATTATAATCAAAAGATACCGTCTTCATTTTATTTTATAGGTGCAAATCCAAATGTGAGCGGGGAGTCTTATCCTCACCATCATCCTAAATTTAATATTTCGGAAAAGGCTATGTTGATAGCTGCAAAAGCAGCCGGGGCTGTAGCCTTTGAGTTTTTGGGGATAGAATAAAAGGATTTAGTTTTTGCTTTTTTTCTGTATAATTATAAGCCATAAAAATTTATATATTAGCCATAAGAGTCGAAAAGAAATAATAAGGAGTTAAAATATTTATAGAAAATACTTGAATTGTTTGACAATAACATAAGGGATATAGTACACTATAGGTACTTAAAGAGGGTGTCCCGCTACCAGTAAATGTGGAACGTTAAAGTTGACAGAGAAGTTTCACTTCTCTGTTTTTTATTAGGAGCTGATATGATAGAAGCAGTAAATTATGGATTTTATAAAGTTGATTTTGATTATCTTAAGTATCTAAGAGGAATTGATTCAGAAGTTTATTATAGTGAATCATATAAAAATAGCATTAAACCTTTTGTAGGAGTAATTGTTGGAATTAAAAATTTTAATTATTTTATACCGTTATCTTCAGTTAAAATGAAACATAAAAATTGGAAGAATAAAAGTGATGAGCATTTTTTGATTTATGAAGTAGTAGACAAAAATATTAATATACCTGGTGAAATATATAAACCTTATAATCAAACTAAAAAATTTCATATACTATCAATACTTGATATAAAAAAAATGATACCTATACCCAATGGAAGCTTTCAAAATATAATTTTTAAAAACGTTTTAGATATAAAATATAGAACTTTATTAGAAAAAGAATTTAAGTTTTGTGAATCCATTCAAGATGATGTTTTAAGAAGGGTTAATAAGGTATATAAAAAGCAAAAAGAAACAGGTATTATAGGCAGGGCGAATTGTAATTTTTCAAAATTAGAAGAAGCTATGCTATTATGGGAAAAAGAAAGACTAAGAACTGAAAAATTAAAAAGTACTAACATCTTAGAAAGATAAAATTTTATAACGTAGTCAAATGACCACATAAAAATAAATAAGGAGATAAATTATTATGGAAAAATTCAACAGAAAGAGAAAGATATTAGGAATTTTATTAACAATAGTTGCGATAGGTATTTTAATAGTAGCTTGCACTAAAAAAGCAAATGAAGATAAAGTAAAGACAAGTGAAGTTCAATCGGAAATTAAAGATAAAGACAAAGAAATAGCCGATATACAAAACAAGAAGCATGAACTTGAAGAGAAAATGAAAAATGCTAAAAGCCAAGAAGAAAAGGAAAAAATAGAAAAAGAAATAAAAGAACAGGAAAGTAAATTAAAAGATATTAAAAAGGATTCTGAAGCTAAAAAGACTATAGATAAAACTACAAAAGTAGAAGAAAAAGAAACTCTTAGCGATAAGCAAACTAATAAGCCTTCAAGCAGTAAAACAGCTTCGGATAAATCTGCAAATGCTGCAAATAAAGCACCAAACAATAAACAAAGCACAACAAGTTCCGGAAATTCTACATCAAGTAAAGCATCTACATCAAATTCAAATACAAGCACAAGTTCCAATACAGGAAGTGGAAAAAATCCTGTAATTACAACAAAAACAATTACAGAAACAAATGATATAAACTTTAATGTAGTTGACAATTTAGCATATACCGGAGCAAAATCAAGAATATATCAAAATGGTGTTCAAGGAAAAGAAAAAGTAGCAATCAAAATAACATACTCTGATGGAGTGGAAATCAATAGGGAAATAGTATCAAGAGAAATTGTAACAAATCCACAAGATAAGATAATAGAAAGATATGTTAAGGTAAGGGATAGGAAAACTCAAATAGTAATGGTTGAAAACCCTGACGATCCTATAGTTGAATATATAACTAAGCCGAGGTGGTTTGTGAAGAATCAGGAAACCGGAGAAGTTAAGATATTTTATTCTGCTGAGGAAGCTCTTGAATATTATGGACAATTAACGGAACAAGCTATAGGTTCTAATTGGGGAACATATGAAGATGAGGTTATAGAAAATATCGTAGGTTATTATAAAACTTTAGAAAAAGAAGTAGTAGTTCAGGAAGAAGCTTGGGAATGGCAGCACTAAAATAAGAGAATATAGCTATTTTTAAGGGGGTCATAATGACCCCCTTTTAATATATAAAAATATATAAGGAGTAATGATATGAGAGTAAAAATAATAGAATAAGACAAAAAAGTAATAATAATGGCATTTAAGACAGGGTAACCTGTCTTAAAATATTTTAAAGGAAAATTAAAAATAAAAGGAGAAAAAATGAAACGAAATTTAAGTAAAAAAATAATCAGTGTATTTTTAGCCCTTGTCTTAACTTTTAGCGGTTTAGGACTATTTAAGGCTAATGAAGCGAAAGCAGCAGGAAACATTACTCTATGGAGAAATCAAGATCCTACATGGTATGGTGGTTCAGCATATTTTAGAGTAGAAGGAATGGATTTTGAAGTAATATGTGAGAATCCGTCTGATGACTATGCTACGCCAATTTTGCAAGGTGAAAGAATAACTTTTACCATGAATGACTTAGTAGAAGTAACAGATGTTAGACTTAAAAAATACGTATATTGGTTTAATGATTATTACAATGAGCATAAGGGGCAATATCTAACCCAGTTTACGGGTGGAATTTTTGAACTTAAAAATGGCGGTACAGTAGATCATAAAGGCTTAAAGTTAAATGATGAGGCAAGTAAATATCATCTATTACATTTTATGATGGGAAACATAAATGGTACTGCCAATATGTCTCCTGTAATTTATGAAGATTATACAAATTGGTTAAAAAATAAAAGCGATGCTCCAAGTGCTTTTAAGCTATATAGATTAAAGTCGGGAGTAAAGATTGGAAGTGGGGCATTGGCCAAATATGGGGCAAATGCAAACTATCAAAATATGCTTTTCTTTAACTTTATAGAAAATCAAGAATTAAGTTTAAAGAAAACATCAAAGAATAAAAACCTTACAGATATAGCAAAGGCAGGATATTCAATAAAAGGAGCGGAATACGGAGTTTACGGTTCTAATGCAAATGCCAAGAATAATACAAATATTTTGGACAAGCTTATAACTAAAGAAGACGGTTTATCAAATATATTGAATCTACAAAAAGGCATATATTTTGTAAAAGAGATTAAAGCACCTAAGGGCTTTAAGATAGATCCTAAGGTATATAGGGTAGAACTTAAGGATCAACCGGTATTACTTGAAGTGGTTGATGAGCCTAAATTTGACCCATTGAACCTGCTATTAAAAAAGGTAAATGGAACAAAGGGTCTTGAGGGAGCTGAGTTTGAGGTTAAATATTATCCTGAAATACTTGAAAGTGTAGAAGGTAAAAATCCTGCTAAAACTTGGGTATTTAAAACTGGTTCTAACGGATCAATGTGGTTTAATGAATATACTCAAGCAAGAGGGGGAAGAATTAAGGGTGATGACTTATTTAAATTGGATGGTATACCTCAAGGTTTAATAGGAACATATACATTTAGAGAAGTAAAAGCACCTGAAGGATACATTCTGGATGATACTCTTCATATATCACATGTTACAGATCAAGGAGGTGATCATATTTTAATATACAATACTCCTGAAATCTCAAACGATCCAAGAAAGATTATAGTTGAAAAGAGAGAAGAAGGGAGCGAAGAACTTGTTTTAACATCTCCTGCCGAATTTAAGGTGTATCTTGGAGATGAAGATATATCAGGAAAGTTTAAAGGAGAAAAAGGAGTATATGTATATAAAAAGGATTTGGACAATAAGGAAGGAAAGCTTTTAACAAATCCTGAAACAGGAAAACTTGAGCTAAGGGAACTTGATAAGGGAGAGTATAGAGTGGAGGAAGTAAAGGCACCTGAAGGTTATTTCCTAAATTCAAATCCACAAAAGATAAAGCTTGAAAGAGAAGAAACTCTTAAATTTTTTAACGAGAAAATACCTGAAATAAAAACAAGTGCTGCTGATAAAAAGGATAATAATAAGGATTTAGAAGTAAATTCCGATGTAACTGTAACAGATAAGATATCTTATACAAACTTGATACCAGGTAAAGAATACACAGTAAAAGGTAAATTGATGGATAAGGCTACAAATAGCCCCTTACTTGTAAATGGAAAAGAAGTTACAGCAGAGAAGAAATTTATAGCTGAAGCAAGAGAAGGATTTGTAGAACTTAATTTTACCTTTAATTCTAAAGCACTTGAAGGAAAGACCCTTGTAGTCTTTGAAGATTTATTTAGAGAAGATAGGAAAATAGCTACTCATAGTGATATCGAAGATGAAGAACAATCAATTTATATACCTAAAATACAGACAAGTGCTTGGGATAAAAAAGATAATGACAAACAAATAACGTTAAATGAAAAAGTAACTATAGTTGATAAGGTAAGCTATAAAAATCTTATAGTAGGAAAAGAATATACTATAAAAGGTGTGTTAATAGATAAGGAAACAGGAAAGCCGTTAATATTAGGAAATATTAAGAAGAATATTGATGAAATAGAAAAGGTGGAATCCGAAAAGACTTTTATAGCAGAAAATAAAGATGGAATAATTGATTTGGAATTTACTTTTGACAGTAAAAATTTAGAAGGAAAGACCCTTGTAGTCTTTGAAGATCTGTATAGGGAAAAGAAGAAAATAGCTACCCACAGTGATATTGAAGATAAGGATCAAACTGTATATCTACCAAGTATGAAAACAAGTGCCTCAAATAAGGAAGACGGTTTTAAAAAGTTGTTTAATAATACAAGGGTAACGGTGCTTGATAAGGTATCTTATACAAACCTGATACCGGGTAAAGAATACACAGTAAAAGGTAAATTGATGGACAAGGTTACAAACAGTCCTTTGCTTGTAGACGGGAAAGAAGTTATGGCAGAGAAGAAATTTATAGCTGAAGCAAAGGAAGGATCTGTAGAAGTTGAATTTATCTTTAATGCAAGTGAGTTAAAGGGTAAGAAACTTGTAGTCTTTGAAGATTTGCTTGATGAAAAAGGCTTACTATTAAGCCATGCCGATATTAATGATATAGATCAAACTGTAATCGTAAATGAAAATCCTAAAACCGGTGATAATATTAATCTTATATTTAATATGTTTATATCACTTGGTGCAATAGTTCTTATGTTGAGTTTGGTATTTCTTAGAAAAGAAACTAAGAGTATAAAGAATAAGGAGTAAAAGTATTTTATGGATAATTAAAATATTAAGTTTCATATAAATTAAAAACTAAATTATGTTTAGATGGGGCGGGGGTGTTTTGTTTACATCCCCATTATCAGTGAAATAAAAAATGTCACAAAATAATGATTTTGTGACAAAACAGAAAGAAAGTGCTATAATAGTAAAGAAAGCCTGAAAATACGGATTTTTACCGCTTTGAGAGGCTTTGATTTATAAAAAGCTTTTATTTGCGTTTTAATAGGCTTTATTTTAAGACGACCAATTAGTCCTCTTAAAATTTTAAAGGGCTTAAAACGCAAATAAAAGCCATATATTTTAGGCAAATATTGAAAAAGCCCCACGACTCAATAATGTTATGATTAAACCTGCTACCAGATTGCCTATTGCTATTAATACGAAGGATTTTGTCTTATTAAGATCCAATAAATATGATAACAAGCCTCCTGACCACACGCCGGTACCCGGTAAAGGAAT
>JAEXBH010000173.1 GCA_023394215.1 Bacillota bacterium
GTACACCTTTCAGTTGGGCAAAATACAATAAAGGAAGCCAAGGAAGAAGCGGGGCTTGATGTTGAAATAGTAAGGGTTGCGGCTATTCTTGACAGGGATATGCATAATTTTCCTATACTTGCCCATAAGATTACAAAAATCTTTTCTATTTGTAAGCCGATTTCAGGGCATTTTGTAGCCAACAGTGAAACCTTGGATGCAGCATATTTTGATCTTTCCAATCTTCCAAATTTAAGCTCCGATAAGACTTCGCTTGACCAAGTAAAACTTTGTTTTGATGCCTATAAAGATGAAAATTGGAAGGTAGTTATAGAGTAAGTAATATCTTTTTTTATAATTTATTGCTATAATTGTCTGAGTACATTTAAGGAGTAATTATGAAAAAAGAAAGTAAAAGGTTTTTGGCATTTTTAATAATGCTTGTGATAAATTCGTTTGTAGTTGCAATAAATTTTAAGGCAGCCATAGGACTTGGACCTTGGGATTCATTTCAAAATACAATATCAGCAGTTGTAAATATTAGGGTGGGGAATATAGTAATGGTTTTAAACTCTTTACTTGTGGTTGCACAAATATTTCTCATGGGTAAAAAGTTTGAAAAAATTCAACTTTTACAGTTGATAGTCGGTTTTATATTGGGTTTCATAATAAATTTTATGTTGTATGATGTTTTAAGTTTTGAGATAAATTCATATTTTATAAGATTTATAATGTTTTTTGTTTCAACTGTTCTCATAGCTTTTTTTATAGGGGCGATTATGCTTTTAAATATGCTTACTTTTCCCGTCGAAGGTTTTTGTAAAGCCCTAAATTACAGGACAGGTTGGGATTTTATAAAGATAAGGCATGGTCTTGATGCTTTTTGTGTAGCGGTATCGTTTGTGCTTTATATGCTGTTTCCGATTCCTTTAATAATAAGGGAGGGGACTATAATCACTGCAATTATATATGCACCTCTTATGGGGTTATTTATGAAGCTTTTGAAACCTTATTTTCTAAAATGGGGTTTGACTGATTGAGCCTGGAATGAATTTAAAACTTTATAAAATTTTTAGCGGATTGTTATATTAAATAATCCGTTTTTTATGTTAAAATATAAAAAACAAAAAGGAGGTAGGATATTGAACAAAATAAAGATTATTACTGACAGTACTTGGGATAGAGGGAAGGAAGTTGCAAAAAAAATGGATGTTTCCGTTGTCCCTTTAACAGTAACTTTTGGACAAGACAGCTTTTTAGATGATATAGATATTACAAGGGAAGTTTTTATAGAAAAATTAAGAAACACCAAAGAGTTGCCGGTAACTTCACAACCGTCACCTCAACTTTTTGAAGATGAGTTTAAGAAAGCCTTGGATGCCGGCTTTGATGTAGTATGTTTGACTGTAGCTTCAAATTTGAGCGGGACTTACAATTCGGCATTCCTTGCTAAAGAAAGTCTTGGAAGTGACAGAATCCATATTATTGACAGCGGGTCTGTTGCTATGGGTTTGGCACTTTTAGTAGATAGGGCTGTTCAGCTTAGAGATAAAGGATTTGGAGCTTTAGAAATAGTAAATGAAATAAATGAATTAAAGGGAAGGCTTGAAGTTGTAGCATCTCTTGATACGCTTGAGAATCTTGAAAAAGGAGGTAGGATTTCAAAAAGTCAATCCTTCATAGGGGGGATTTTGAAGATTAAACCTATATTAAAGATTTTTGAGGGCGTGCTCATAACCCTCGGAAAAGCCAAGGGTAAAAATGCGGCAATAAAAAAGATGGTTGATTATCTTCTTAAAGAGGGGATAGATACCGATTATAAGCTGGCTTACGGTTATGTCGACAACAAGGATAATTTGGATGCTTTTATAGGTGAGTTGGAATCCAAAATCGGAAAGTCCGACAATTGGGTGCAAGGCATAGGGTCTGTTGTTGCAACCCATGCAGGGCTTGGGGCTTTCGGACTTGCATTTATAAAGAAAAATCATAATTAAGACATATTTAACAGGTATAATGAGCCAAAGGGAGTGGTATTATGAAGGAAAAATTTACAAAATGGATGCAGGGAAGGTATGGAGCTGATCAGCTGACAAATACCATAATTTATCTTGCTGTGCTGATTCTTATAGGGGGGCTTTTCACAAAGAGTAAAGTACCGTCTTTTGTAGCTTTAACCTTGGTTATTTATGCTAACATAAGGGTAATGTCAAAAAACATTTATCAAAGAACAAGAGAAAACACCCTGTTTTTAGAGAAAACTAAGGGAGTAAGATCGTTTTTTTCAAGGACTTATCTTCATATTTTCGGAAGGGACGGCTATAAATACTTTACTTGCGATCAATGTAAGACAGAGCTTAGAATCCCTAAAAATAAGGGGAAGATAAAGGTGAGATGCCCTAAATGTAAAAAGGAACATATAAAAAGGACTTAGTAAAAAGGACTCGGTAAATATCCATAGGATAATTTACAGGAGTCCTTTTATTTAATCTTTTAATTTGGTCAGCATAACTACAATGGGAGGGTTATTTATTTGATTTATAAAGTCGAATTTCAGTATGGAAAAGTTTTTTTGATTTAGGCTTTCCAAATATTTTATTATTAATTCCTTTTCTTCTCTTCCCGACGGATGTCCCGGGTAGAAGGTTAAGATAATTTTCCCCTTAAGATTGAGCTTTATAAGAAGTTTTTTTATGGTATCAAGTACTGTTTGCCCTTTTGTGACAATGGACTTGTCAGCTCCGGGTAAATAACCGAGGTTAAATACGGCAAGGTCTATTTTATCATCAATATATTTTTCAAAATTTTCGTGACTGTCATGAATAAGTTTCAGCTTATCAAAACCCTGACAGAGCTCTTTTGTATTTTTAATTGCAATTTCCTGTATATCAAAGGCGTATACAGAAGCGGGGTTTAATTTTTCCAAAATAAGTTTGCTGTCATTTCCGTTTCCGCAGGTCATATCAAGGGCTATTTCGGCATTTTTTATATAATTATCAAATAAAAATTCTATGAGATTTTTAGTGTTGTTTATCATTTATTTTCCTCGTTTAATGTAATATCAATTATATGATAAGTTAAAAAGTCACTTATTGGAAGAGGGATTACAAAAATGTATTTCTGAATAAAATTATAAAACATATTAAGTTATATATATGACAATTAGGTTAAGGAAACGTTGAAACATAATTAGTCCACAATATGTGGACTAATTATGTTATAACAACCTTACGGCGTAAGCCGCCGCTCTTTCAGACCGTCGGACGCCTGAGAGAACGTTGAAATATAATTTGCCTACTTCGTAGGCGTGGCTACGCCACTAATTTTGCTACGCAAAATAAAATTATGTTATAATATCTTAATGAGGTGTAAGATGAGATATCAGATTAAAAATATGAAGGACTTGGAGAAATTTGCTAAGGAATTTTCTAAATATGTAAAAGCGGGGGATGTATTTTCCTTGGTTGGAGACTTGGGTGCAGGTAAGACAAGTTTTGTTCAGTTTGTCGGGAAATATTTAGGCATAAAGGATTATATTACTTCTCCGACTTTTTCGATTTTAAATGTTTATAGGGGAGAAATCGGTCTTAATCATGCGGATTTTTACAGGCTTGAGGATGAAAGAGAAATAGAGGCTCTTGATTATGAGGCTATTATGTATCCGGAGGGAGAGATTTCATTTATAGAATGGGCTGAAAAGGTTAGGTCTTATATGCCGGATGATGCGATAGAGATTTTTATAAATTATGAGTATGAAGGTAGGAGTATTGAAATATCCGATAAGACTCTAAGAGGAAGATATATAGGAGATAAAATAAATGAAAGTTTTGGCAATTGATACATCAACTATGATTTCGTCCGTTGCCATTTTGGAAGATGGGCAGATTATAGGTGATTATAGTGTAAATCAGGTTAGGACCCATTCTGAAATGCTTATGGTGATGGTTAGGGACTTGCTTGATAATTTAGGGTTAAAGCTTGAGGATATAGATTTATTTGCCGTTTCCAAGGGACCGGGTTCTTTTACGGGGCTTAGGATTGGAGTAACAATAGCAAAGACTCTTGCTCAAGTTTTTAATAAACCTATTATAGGGATTTCCAGTTTGGAGGCTCTGGCAAATTCCGTATATTTTGACGGATTGATAGTTCCGGTAATTGATGCCAGAGCAAAAAGGATATTTTCCGGAATATATAAAAGAGAAGGTAAAAAGTTAGTTTTATTGGAAGAGGAAACTTTGACAGATATTGACAGCTTAGGGGAATACTTAAGGGGGCAAAAGGCTATTATCTTAGGTGATGGGGCTTATAAGTTCAGAGAAAAGCTGGAAGATGAGCAAATATTTGCCGGTGGGCACCTTGATAATTGTATAGCGAGGGCTATGTGCATTTTAGCTAAAGAAAAATATGAGGCGGGTTTCAGGGATTCCTATTTCGATTTGTCACCGAATTATTTGAGAAAATCTCAAGCGGAGTTGGATTTTGAAAGAAAAGCTTAATTTAAGAAAAGTTGAGAATGATGATATAGATTTACTTTGCAGTATGGAAAATCAGATTTTTTCAGAGCCTTGGTCAAAAAGAAATTTTGAGGAAAGCTTAAAGTCGGATTTTAACCGTTTATTTTTAGTATTTGACAGTGAATATTTAGGCTATATAGCTTATAGCAATGTTTATGGCGAAGTAAACCTGGATAGGATTCTTGTTTTAGAGGCTTACAGGGGCAAGAAAGTTGCCTCTTTTATGATTGAGTATTTGATTGAAAATGAAGGAAGTTTTCCTATTAAGCTTGAAGTTGAAGCAGGTAATAAAGCCGCTATAGCCCTTTATAGAAAATACGGCTTTGAAGAGATATTCAGGAGAAGAGATTATTATGGCAAAAACAGGGATGCTATATTGATGGAGAGGAAATGATATGGATATATTGACTATGGGAATAGAGTCTTCATGTGATGAGACCAGCATATCTTTAGTAAAAAACGGAAGAGAGGTCTTATCAAATATTATTATGAGTCAGATAAAGACCCATCAAAAATATGGGGGAGTTGTTCCGGAAATAGCTTCAAGAGAACATTTGGAAGCTATTAATTATGTTATAAAAGAGGCCCTTGATAAGGCAGGCAAGGGATTTAAAGATATAGATTTGATAGCAGTTACTAAGGGACCGGGGCTTATAGGAGCATTGCTCGTAGGTATTTCGGCGGCCAAAGCGTTGGCTTTGGCTCTTGATAAACCCTTGATAGGTGTAAATCATATGGAAGGACACATATGTGCAAATTATTTGGTACATGAGGATTTAAAACCGCCTTTTATATCTCTGGTAGTTTCCGGAGGTCATACTTACCTGGTTGATGTTAAAACTTATACGGATTATGAAGTAATAGGACAGACAAGAGATGATGCTGCAGGAGAAAGCTTTGATAAGGTATCAAGGACGCTTGGGCTTGGATATCCGGGAGGGCCGGCTATACAGAAGGCGGCTGAAAAGGGAAATCCGGACGCCATTAAGTTTCCAAGAGTTATTATTGATAACAAAACCTATGATTTTTCGTTTTCCGGTTTGAAAACAGCGGTTTTAAACTATATAAACAGTGAAAAGATGGCAGATAGGGAAATAAATCCTTATGATGTAGCTGCAAGTTTTCAGGCAGCGGTTACGGATGTATTGGTTGAGAAGACTCTTAGGTTACTCATAGAAAAAGGCAGGGATAAGCTTGTTCTTTCCGGTGGAGTGGCTGCAAACAGGGCTCTTAGGGAAAGTTTGGGAAAATCCTTACCGGCTCATGTAAAACTGTATTATCCGAGTCTTGACTTATGTACGGACAATGCCGCTATGATAGCCTCGGCAGGTTATTTTAATTTTTTGGAATATGGAGAGGACAATCTTAGATTGGACGTATACCCGAATTTAGGACTTGAAAAGGGGAAAAATGAATAATAAATTACTTGAGAATTTAAATGATAAACAGCTTGAAGCCGTAGTAAATACTGAGGGCCCCATACTTATATTGGCAGGAGCAGGCTCAGGCAAGACGAGAGTGCTTACAACAAAGATAGCCTATCTTATAGAGGAAAGAGGAGTAAGGGAAAATAATATATTGGCATTTACCTTCACCAACAAGGCGGCTAAAGAAATGAAGGAGAGGGTGGAAGTATTTTTAAATAAAGATATTAGCCATATGTGGATAGGAACATTTCACAGTATTTGTTCAAGGTTGCTTAGGAAAAATATCCATTTGCTTGGCTATAAGCAAAACTTTACCATTTACGACAGTCAGGATTCCAAGACTCTTATAAAAGAGATAATGAAGGATTTATCTATCGATGAGAAATATCTTCCGGTTAATATGGTGATTTCCAAAATTTCAGACTATAAAAACAGATTGGTTAGTCCGGTTGAGGTTATAGAAAAATCAATATATGAGCGTGAAAGTCAAATAGGAGAAATCTACAAAAAGTATGAGGCAAGAAAAAAGAACAACAATGCCTTGGATTTTGATGATTTGATATTGAAAACATTGGAACTTTTTACTGCTAACAAAGAGCTTAGAGAGCATTATGCCGATATTTTTTCCTATGTGTTTGTTGATGAGTATCAGGATACAAACAAGTCTCAATATGAACTTATAAAACTCTTATCATATAAGAATAAGAATATTTGTGTTGTCGGGGATTCCGACCAGTCCATATATAGTTGGAGAGGAGCCGATATCACAAATATTCTTAATTTTGAGAAGGACTTTAAAGATGCCAAGGTTATACTTTTGGAGCAGAACTACAGGTCTACAAGTAAGATCTTGGATGCTGCAAACGAGCTTATCAGGCACAATGAGGATAGAAGGGAAAAGAACCTTTGGACCCAAAGTAAGGGTGGTGCCGATATAGTATTTAAACTTTTAAATACCGAGTATGAGGAGGCAAATCAGGTTATTCAAAATATTTATCAGATGAATAATGACGGTGTAGCCTTTAAGGATATGGCAATACTTTACAGGACAAATGCCCAGTCTCGAGTTTTGGAAGAAAAACTTATGGCTGAGAAAATACCCCATAAGGTTATAGGTGGACTTAAGTTTTATGATAGAAGGGAAGTTAAGGATATAATTGCCTATCTTTCTTTTATAGCAAATCCCGATGACAATCTGGCATTTAAAAGAATAGTAAATATGCCTAAAAGAGGTCTGGGAGATACTTCAGTATCCAAGCTTGAAGCTTATGCGAATGCTACAAATCAATCAATTTATGATGCCGTATATGATGAAAATATAGATGTATTAAGTAAGGCTACCCTTGCAAAATTCAGACAGTTTACCGATTTTATGACCGCCTTTATAAACTTGATTGACAGTTACAATATAGTTGATTTGGTTGAAGAAGTATTTGATCAATCCGGCTATAAGGCCATGCTCGAATCTTCAAAATTGATAGAGGACAGATCGAGAATTGAAAATATTTCCGCTCTTATTTCTGCAATTACGGAGTTTGACAGAAATACCGAGGATGCAAGGCTTAACGATTATTTACAAAGCGTAAGTCTTCTGTCAGACGTGGATAAGACAAGTGATGAAAGTGCGGTAAGCCTTATGACCATACATGCGGCAAAGGGTCTGGAGTATGACGTAGTATATTTGACTGGTATGGAAGACGGCTTATTTCCGAGCTTGAGAGCCTTGGAAGAAGGAGGGCTTGAGGAGGAAAGAAGGCTTTGCTATGTGGCTGTTACAAGAGCTAAGAAAAGATTATATATATACGCATCCGCTTCAAGAATGACTT
Organism: Bacillota bacterium; assembly: GCA_023394215.1. Lineage (GTDB taxonomy): Bacteria > Bacillota > Clostridia > Tissierellales > Peptoniphilaceae > JAUMWX01. The sequence goes on from JAEXBH010000173.1 coordinate 7,744, forward strand.
ACGGAAAATCATCCTACTCAAAAAAATCAAGATTTTTAGAAGATATGTCAGGATTTTTCAAGGATGAAAGTAAGGTAAACGGAAATATTTTTGAAGTTGAAATAGATTTATTTGAGGAAAAAAGGAGCAGGTACAAGGCTGATATAAGGGAAAGAAAAGCAAGAATAGAAGAAGCCAAAAATCAAGAATATTCTATTGGGGACAGGGTATCCCATAAGAAGTTCGGAGTAGGTATGATTGTTCAGATAAAAGATGCGGTTTCAGGTAAGGAGCTTTTGATTTCCTTTGAGAAAAACGGTATTAAGAGACTTAATTCCAAGATAGCACCTTTGGAAAAGTTATAGGGGGAAATTATGGATAGGATAAGAGAACTTATTGATCAGATAAAAGAATTGAATTATCACTACTATACCTTGGATCAGCCCCTAATAAGTGACGGGGAATACGACCTTTTATATGATGAGCTTCTTAGGCTTGAAAAAGAAACGGGTATAATTTATGATGATTCGCCTACGAATGTTGTAGGTGATAAGATTTTGGATAAGTTTGAAAAGCATACCCATCTTGGAAGACTTTATTCTTTGGGAAAAGCCCAATCCTATGGGGAAATTGAGGACTGGATATTTAGAGCTGAAAAGCTTAGACAGGTATATAATGATGAAAATCCTCACAATATGCTTCCTGAGCTTGAGTATGTTATTGAGCTTAAGTTTGATGGACTTACTATAAATTTGACTTATGAAAATGGGAATTTGACTTATGCGACTACCAGGGGGACCGGTCAGGTTGGCGAGGAAATATCAGCACAAGTTGCAACTATAAAGACCATACCTAAAAAAATTGCTTATAAAGGGCTTGTTGAGATTTCGGGAGAGGGAGTGATGCCCCTGTCACAGCTAAAAAAATATAATGAAGTAAATGATATAAAGCTTAAAAATGCAAGAAATGCAGCAGCCGGGGCCTTGAGAAATTTAGACGTTTCTGTTACGAGATCAAGGCACCTTGAAGCATATCTTTATAATATAGGTTATATGGAGCCGCAAATTTTGTCATCTCAAACGGAAATATTTGACTTTCTCAGGGAAAACAATTTTCAGCTTTATCCATTTATGAGAATAGCTAAAAGCTTTGGAGAAATTAAGGCTGCCATAGAGGAAATTTCGGAATTTAGAAAGACTATTGATGTCCTTACCGACGGTGTCGTTATTAAGATAAATGATTTCAGAACCCGTGAAGTGCTTGGATTTACCAATAAGTTTCCAAGGTGGGCGCTTGCTTACAAGTTTGAAGCCGAACAGTTTACGACTGTTGTAAGAGAAGTTGTTTGGAATGTCGGCAGGACCGGCAAGGTAACGCCGGTGGCTATTTTAGATCCGGTTGACATAGACGGGGTCACCGTAACAAGGGCAACTTTAAATAATTATGACGATATAAAAAGAAAAAATGTAGCTATAGGTTCAAGGGTTATTATAAGGAGATCAAATGATGTAATTCCTGAGATACTTATGGCTGTTGATGATGAAAATCCCACTGAAAAAATAGAAAAGCCTGAAAAGTGTCCGGCTTGCGGTACTGAACTTTTTTATGATAAGGTTCATATATTTTGTCCAAATTCCATGGACTGCAAACCTCAAATGCAAGCAAGAATTGTGCATTACTGTTCGAGAGAGGCTATGAATATTGAAGGAATCTCAGAGAAAACCGTTGAGAGATTTACCGAAGAGCTTGATATCACAAGGGTCGATCAACTTTATGATTTAAGGAAGGAAAATCTTATAAACTTGGAAGGTTTTAAGGATAAAAAGGCTGACAAGCTGATAAGTGCAATAGAAAATTCTAAACATGCCAAGCTCGATGCTTTTATTTACGCCTTAGGTATACCAAATGTCGGAGTAAAGACGGCAGGGGACCTTGCTTTGCGTTTCAGGAGTCTTTCAGCCCTTAGAAGTGCCGGATATGAGGATTTGATAGAAATCAGTGATATAGGAGATATTACAGCCAAAGCCATAGTGGAGTTTTTTGCGTCAAGTCATATTAAGCTTGCTCTTGAAAGGCTTATAGCTAAAGGTATTGAACTTGAGGAGGCTGATGAAGAAATATCATCGGATTTAAAGGATTTAACAATAGTTGTTACAGGTACGTTTGAAGGTTATAATAGAAAAGAAATAGAAAAAGAGCTAAAATTAAGGGGTGCCAAGGTAGCTTCAGCGGTTTCAAAGAACACTGATATTTTGCTTGCAGGAGAAAATGCCGGTTCCAAGCTTGAAAAGGCCAAGGGATTCGGTACAAAAATTTACCAAGACCAAGAATTAAAAAGCTTTTTAGATAGTATTATTTAGGGGGTTGTATGGATATAGAGAAAATATATTACAAGGCATATTTACTTGTTGATCCTTCGGAAAAAGACTTTATAGAGAAAAAATTCTTTGATGTTGTAAAAAGTGTAGACAGGATTATGGAAGTTGATACAAGTCAAATTAAGAGTTATGAGATTACAAGTGAAGTTTTTTCTCCTATGAGAGATGATAGCATAATGGAATCCATAGACAGGGAAGCTGCTTTTGCGAATGTAAAAACGAGAGAATACGGCTATTTTAAGCTGAACAATATATTGGAAGATTAGGTGACTTATGGATATAAAATCATTACATGATAGATATAAAAGCGGACAAACAAGTGTAGAAGCCTACATCGAAGAAGTCTTTGAAAGAATAGAAAAAAATAATTATAACACATATATAAGCCTAAATAAGGAAAAAGCACTTGAAAAGGCAAGAGAGCTTGATCGCCAATTAAAGGCGGGTAAGGAGATTTCAGGGCTTTTCGGAGTTCCTGTAGCCCTTAAGGACAATATACTCACAAAGGGACTTAGAACTACGGCAGCATGTCATTTTCTTGATTCGTATGTGCCTATTTATGATGCTCATGTGGTTAAGAAAATTGCTGAAACCGATGCAATCCTGATAGGCAAGACCAATATGGACGAGCTTGCAATGGGATCTTCATCAGAAACCTCATATTATGGCAATGTAGTAAATCCATTTGATCCTACAGCCATACCGGGAGGTTCATCATCAGGGTCGGCAGCGGCTGTTGCTGCGGATGAAGCGGTTGTTGCTCTTGGGACAGATACCGGAGGTTCTTGCAGAAACCCTGCAAACTACTGCAATGTAGTCGGATTTGCACCGTCCTACGGTGCTATTTCAAGGTTTGGGGTTATTTCCATGGCAAACAGTTTGGACAGGGTAGGTATGCTTGCCAACAATGTAGCTGATATAGAAAGTATTTTCAGGGCTATAAAAGGGGTGGATGAAAATGACTTTACCTCCTTGGAACTTGAAGACTACCTTGAAGATATAGATCTTAAGGGTATGAAAATAGCCGTTGTTGAAATGAAAAATGAATTTAACCTGGAAGGACAGGTTAAGAGAAATTATGAAAAAGTACTTAACATTCTTAAGGATAAGGGTGCGATTATAAATACTGTAGATATCCATTTGCTTGAATATTTTAATCAGGTTTATACAGTGCTTATGTCAGTCGAAGTTGCTGCAAATATCGCCAGAATAGACGGTTTAAGATATGGGGAAAGTGTTGAAAAGTACAAGGATGTAGAAGACTTTTACAGGCAAAACAGATCAAGATATTTCGGGGAAGAGGCTCAAAGGAGAATAGCTCTTGGAGACTTTTTTGCATCAAAAGTTCACAATCAAAAATACTATTTCCAAGCTATGAAGCTTAGGGAGATGTATAAGGAAGAAATGGATAAAATTTTAAGTGAAAATGATATTTTTCTTTCGCCTACAGCTACGGATTTGCCATATAAGGTAGGAGCCAAGTATGACGACGGAAATGCGGCTTTTGATTCCGGTATGTTCAATACAATTACCAATATTACAAATCTTCCATCCATATCAATACCGGTGGAAAAAGATTTGCTTGGATCAATTCAATTGATAGGGGCGAGAAATCAGGATATGAAGTTGCTTAAGATTGCTCAAAAATTTGAAGAGGTAATAGGCGCATGAAAACAATAATAGGACTTGAAATACATTGTGAGTTGTCTACAAAGACAAAGATGTTTTGCGGTTGTAAAAATGAGTTCGGACAAACTCCGAATACTGTTGTTTGCCCGATTTGTCTTGGCCATGTCGGCACCTTGCCGAGAGTAAATAAGGAAGCTGTGAAGCTTTCCGTGATGGCGGGACTTGCATTTGATTGCAATATAAGGCAAAATATGAAATTTGATAGAAAAAAATACTTTTATCCCGATCTTACCAAGGGTTTCCAAATAACTCAACAGGATGAGCCCGTATGCTATGACGGTTTTCTTGAAATAGATTCTTCTGAAGGCAAGAAAAAAGTAAGGATAGAGAGAATCCATATGGAAGAAGATACAGGGAAATCTACCCATACTGAAGACGGTAAAACCCTGCTTGACTACAATAGGGCAGGAGTTCCTCTTATAGAAATAGTGACAAGACCTGACATATCAAGTGCGGAAGAGGCAAGAGATTTTCTTGAAAAACTTAGACAAAGGCTTAAATTCATAGGCGTGTCCGATGTAAAAATGGAGGAAGGATCTCTTAGGTGTGATGTTAATATAAATATCAAAGATGATGAAGGAAACAGGTCGGCTATAGCTGAAATAAAAAATTTGAACTCTTTCAGATCTGTTGAAAGAGCTATTAAGTATGAAGAAAAAAGGCAAGCAGCCTATATGGCTGAGGGCAAGACTTCATCCAAGGAAACAAGAAGATGGGATGAAGCCACTCAAACAACTATACTTATGAGAAAAAAAGATGAAGAAAATGACTACAGGTTTACAGTGGAAGCGGATCTTCCGAGACTTGTATTATCTGATGAATTTATAGCGGCTATTAAAGAAAATTTATCGGAACTTCCTGAGGCTAAGAAGGAAAGATACATGAAAGATTACAGGCTTAGCGACTATGATGCGGGTCAATTATCTCAAGATAAAGATATTTCTATGTTTTTTGAAAAAGTGGTTGAAATGTTGAATGAACCTTCTTTGGTAGCAAATTGGACCCTAACGGAAATTTTGAGAAGACTTAAGGAACATGAAATTGAAATAGGAGAAATGAAACTTTCCGTAGAAAATTTCGTAAATCTTCTTACTTTAGTAAAGGATAATAAGATTTCAAATAATACAGGTAAGAAAATACTTAGGGAAATTTTTGAGAGTAATGAAAATCCTCGTATTTTGGTTAAGGAAAGAGGACTTGAGCAAAGCGGAGACGTGGACTTTATGGCAAAACTTGTAAATGAAGTTTTGGATGAAAATCCTCAATCTATATCGGATTTTAAAGCAGGAAAGGATAGGGCTTTGGGATTTTTGACCGGACAGGTAATGAAAAAATCACAGGGTAAGGCAAATCCTCAGCAGGTAAATGCCATGTTAAAAGAAGAGTTGGGTAAAAGATAATGAAGATAGCAATTTCATCCTCAAATAAAGGAAAATTGGCGGAAATAAGTCAGGCACTCGGAGAGAGTTTCGAGCTTTTTACCAAGGATATGCTTGGGCTTGGAGATTTTGATGTACTTGAAGACGGGGAAAGCCTTGAAGAAAATGCTTTTAAAAAGTCCAAGGCCCTATATGACAGGACAGGTTATGTAACTATATCGGATGATACCGGACTTTTTGTGGATGCACTTGGGGGAGCACCCGGTGTTTATACTGCAAGATTTGCAGGAGAAAACGCATCTTACGAGGACAATATGGACAAGATGCTTGATGTTTTAAAAGAAGTCGGAAATTTGGAAGACAGGGCTTGCCATTTTAAAACAGTTATTTGTCTTGTAGATAAAAAAGGCGAAGTCCATTATTTTGAGGGAAGACTTGATGGATATATAGCCTTTGAAAAAAGTGGAAATCTCGGTTTCGGTTATGATCCTATCTTTATAGTCAAGGGATCAAACAGGAGCCTTGCAGATTATAATGAAGAGGAAAAAAATCAGATAAGCCATAGGGGTTTGGCGCTGAAAAAGTTGGTTTCCTATTTGAAAAATGATTTATAAATCGAATAGATGAGTTTTAAGGATAGTATATCAATGATATATTATCCTTATTTTTATGTACATAGGATAATGATTTCAGACTGTGAAATGAAAAATAATTGACAAAGTTCTTACTTATGAATTATATTTATAGTAGGGGAATTTTTAAAGTTTTCTTAATTTCGATATCTTATTAAGATAAAATAGGAGGCTGTATGGTTGAATATTATTCAATAGGAAAAATTTCAAAGGAATGCGATGTCACCATAAAAACCTTGCGATACTATGATAAAATAAAATTGTTGCAACCCGAATACAGGGATGAGAACAGTAATTATAGATATTATACAAAAAAGCAGATGGTTGATGTTTTAATTATAAGAAGGCTTAGGGCCTTGAACATATCTATAAAAAATATAAAGAGTATAATATCGAAACCGTCTATAGAAAACTACATAAATATTATAAAAAAGAAGTCGGATGAGTTATCGTCCGAGATAGATCATTTGCAGGCAAAAAAGGCAGCCTGTGATGTAATCCTTAATAGGATGATAAACGGTAAGGAAATAATGGAAGACGGAAATGACGGCATATCTTTCGGAGAATGCACAAAGAATGTAAGGATAGAGGAGATACCGGTATCAAGGATACTTTACTCAAGAAAGATTATGAAAAACTACAACAATGCCGCAGTATCGCTTGACAGATGGCTTGATATATATGAGCAATGCACAAACAACGGGATATCTATGCAAAGTTCCATTATTACTACGTATTATGCGGAACCTCTGGCACAGTTTCTTTTGAGTGACTGCGATGTGGAATTCGGGGTAAGCATAAATATTGACACTGATTTGCAGAAATCAAATGCGAATACCAGAATTGCCGGAGGGCATAAGGCCTATACGGCGTATCATGTAGGAAGATACAGTGAAATAATAAAGTCGCATGTGGCTTTAATTCAGTGGCTTCATAAGGAAAACTACGAAATATCGGGACCTATTTCCGAAGTTTTTGTAATATCACCTCTTGATATAGAAGATGAGGAAAAACATATAACCAAGATTATTATTCCTATAAAGGAAAGACGGATGGATACTTCTATTAAAAAATAAATTAAGTTTTGCTTGATAAACAGGATGTCGATTTGACATTCTGTTTTTATGTTTAGGGTAACAAAAGATTCACTAAAAAGGTGCCTGCGATTAATAAATAAAAGTTAAAAAGAAAAGTTATAAAATAAGTCTGCTGTAAGGGTAGACTTATTTATTTTTTATTAAAAGCCTTTGAACTATAGAAAACAAGGGAAATATGACAACGTTTATCATATTTTGGAAAAAGTATTCCATTTTTTTAAATAATATTTTAAAATTCGACAAGTGCTGTAAGGGTAGACTTTTTAAAATAAAATTAAATTTTAACAATAATTATTTGATGAAATCGTATTGACACTCCATTTGAAGGAGGAGATATACTTTAGATAAGACGATTGATAAAAAGATAATTAACCAATCGTTAAATATTAAAGAAAGAGAGGAGATAGGATTTGGTAAAAGAAAAGGCTTTAGCAGGTTTAAAAGTTATTGATTTAACTTCAGCTTTAAGCGGTCCTTTCTGTACAATGTTCTTTGCCGATTTCGGTGCAGAAGTAATCAAGATTGAACCGGTTGGTGGGGAACAATGTCGTACTTGGGGACCTATTGATAAAGAAAGTGGTGAAAGTGGATTTTATGCTTATGTAAACAGAAATAAAAAGGGTTGTACATTAAACTTGAAATCCGAAAAAGGCCGTCAAATGCTATATGAGTTGGTTAAGGATGCAGATTTCCTATGTGAAAATTATAAGGGTGGAGTAACTAAGAAGTTGAAAATAGATTATGATACCTTGAAAGAAATCAATCCGAGACTTATATACGTTTCAGGATCAGGCTTTGGACAAACAGGACCAATCAGCCATAGACCTTGTTATGACATAGTAGCACAATCTATGGGCGGAATGGTAAACTTGACAGGTTTTAAAGATTCTATCCCTGTAAAAGTAGGACCTTCAGTGGCAGACCACGTTTCAGGTATCTATCAAATGGTAGGAGCCCTAATAGCATTGCAATATCGTGAAAAGACAGGTAAGGGACAACACGTTGACGTAGCGATGTTGGATACAATCTTCAGCTTATTGGAAAATGCTATCCCTAACTATACGATGGAAAATATTATTCCTGAAAGAAATGGTAATATAGATCCTTCGATTGCACCTTTTGATATTTATCCTTGCAAAGACGGATATGTTGCACTTGGTGTAGGTAACGACAGACTTTGGGCTAAATTCTGTAACTTGATGGGTAAACCTGAGTTGATAGAAGACCCGAGATTTGTTACCAACGAACTTAGATCTGAAAACTATGTTCCGGATTTACAAAATATAGTAAGAGAATTTGTAAAAGAACTTACTAAGAAGGAAATTGAGGATATGATGGACGAAGCAGGTATTCCATGCGGTCCTGTATTAAATGTTAAAGAAGCTATCGAACATCCTCAAATTAAGGCAAGAGAAATGATGGTTCATATAGAACATCCGACAGTTGGAGATATGTATTTCCAAGGTGTTGTGCCTAAGTTATCTGAAACACCGGGAGCTGTGGAAACTCCTCCGCCTCTATTGGGACAACATAACAGAGAAGTTTTCGGTTTGAGTGAAGAGGAAGCAAAAGCGTTAGAAGAAGAAGGAATAATTTAATAAAAAGGAGTTAGAAATGGCAAGAAAAGTATCTTATTTAAGTTATAACATGACTACAGCGGATGCATCAAACGTTGACGGAATAATACCTGTAGGTCGTCAATTTGACTTTATAGGCGACGTAGAAACAGAACAAATGATTCTTAATGACGGTGATGAATCTTTATGTTTGGGTTACCATGACGTAGATATTTATGAAGATGTTTATGTTGGTGACATGATGGAATATAAGGCTACTATGACTAAGGTTGGTAATACTTCAAGAGACTGCTTAATCGAAGTTTATAAATTGGCTACTCCTGCATCAAGAGCAGGCAAGGCTGATGCTAAGGTCGGAGATATGGTATGGTTTGATGAACCTGTACTATGTACAAAGGGAAATGTACGTTTAGTTGTTAAAAAACATCTTCAAAGAGGTGAACAACCTGACGGTATCGTAAATGACCCATGGAGGGCATTGGAAGATTTCCCTGAAGAAGACGTTGAATTTTAATTGAGGAGGATGAGATGGAAAATATTACTATGCGTTATAGAATGTCTGACAGAGACGTATTTTATGGTGGTGGAGTAGTAAACGGAGCAAGAGGCATCACCCTAATGGAAGAA
>JAEXBH010000035.1 GCA_023394215.1 Bacillota bacterium
ACACAAGTACCGAACCGACAATATAAATTAATGTCGTACCGCTACCGCCTGTTTCCGGAAGTAACGGCCCCTGCTTATTTACCACTTGGGCTGCCAATGATCCCTCATTTAAATCCTGAGTCATTTCCAATTTAATCGAACCGTCTAAGGTATTCCCATTCAAACTTTCTAAGTTTAAGCCTTCATCAATATGGCTTGCAACCACCTTAAATTCTATCGGCTTAATCGTATTATATCCTGCAGGTGTTTTAGACTCTGTTAATCTGTATTTTCCATCGTCCAAGCCCCTAAATGTAAATGAAGTCAATCCCTCAGGTGTTAACCCCTCATCTTCAAACTTATTTACTACGATATATTTTTCAGTCTTGGCGTTAAATTTTTCTAATTGGAAACCCGCCCCTTTTAAAGGTTTTTGTCCTCCATCAACCTTGTTTACAACAAGCTTATATGTGAATACAATAACCCTATCCTTAGGTGTATTTCCGGTAGGTCCGTTTTCTCCCTCTCTATCATAGTTGGGATTATTTGAATACTCTAAATACACTTCATTTAAATTTCCGTGCGATCCTAAAACCGCATGTTCATTTAATACAGCCTTATATTCAACCGTAATTTTACTTTCTTTTGTAATTGTTACATTTTTTATTGTTTTTAAATCGGAAAACAAAACCTTAAATCCTTTTGAATTATTATTAGTTTCTTCTACAGTAAAGCCTTCACTGATTTCTTGCTCATCAACAAATACTTTTAACGATTCTTTATTAAATGTTAATCCTTCAGACATTTCATCATGAAATACATATTTATATGTTTTATATTCGTCATAATTTGCGGGCAATGTACCTATTAACTTAAACGGCAACAACTCGCCTATATCATAATCTGCTGTCTTAGCCCAATCTTTATAATCTGTATCCTCTGAATAATTTATATCTTTAACATATTTTGATACTGTCGGAACATCTAATTTTGTTTGGGCTTTTACATTTCCTACAACCTTTAATATATACGTTGTATACGCACCGTTTTCAACTCGATTCTGTGAATCTTCCTTATCTTTTACAAGGTAATATCCGGATTCCAAATCTTTAAATTCATAGGTTTGATTTGCTTCAACCGCTCCCGAAGTCTGTAAAGCATCCGAAAGTTTCTTTCCGTCAATTAAATCCTTAGCAAATTGTGTCGCAAATTTTGCATCAGTTAAACTTTCAGCCTTAGCCAAAGCATCTCCCTCACCTTCAGGAGTTTTTACAGATATACCCCAGGTAATATTAGACAATTGTGATTTACCTTCAACTACATCCCCTTTAAATATTTGATATAACTCAAATGTATGTGCCGATTTACCTGTATTTTCAACAGTTAGCGTATTTCCCCCAACTGCTGAAACAGGTACAATAATTCCTAATATTATGATCAATGCCGTTAATGCACTAAATAATTTCTTAAAATTTCTCATTATATTTTCTTCCTTTTTGTTTTTTTAATTTCCAATTTACAATACAAATATACATAGCGGAAAAAGCCGTTATAGTTCCTCCTGCTAAATAATTTAATCCGGTTCCTCCACCTCCGGTTTCGGGAAGTTCAAAATTAATAACATTTTCCTTCATATTAACAACATAAATATCACCGGTTTGGATACCTTCATTGTTTGTATAGGATGTTTTATATCCGTTCACAGCCAACTCTTCAACAGTATAGTAATACTTATTTCCGTTTTGGTCACTGTAATCTAAATCATTCCAACTTTTTGACCAATTATTGGAATCGTTCAATACAAATGTATCAATTAGGGTTCTTTGTTGCCCCTTTAATTGCCTGTACAACTTTATTATGACCTCTTGATCCTTAGGTGAAAGTATTATGTCGCCGCTCTCATTTTCCCAGATTTTATGAACTGATAGTTTGGTATATTTATTTGTTATATATTCAATTCCTCCACCATTTGAAAAAGTCTTTATATCCTTGTAGTCAACATTTGCTGTCAATGCCTTGGCATTATTTTTTCCAATATAAGCATTGTCATGATTCCCTAACCAAATAAAATACTTGGCTTTGTCGGGTATCCTATATCCATCCAAGGCTTTAACCTCTGTCAACCTATATAAAGTATCTTCCTCTAAATCTTTATTATTCCCTATAAGATTCCATTGTATAAGCCCATCACTATTAACAATTATACTTTCAAATTTAGATGCCCATTTTTCTAAATTCTTATCAAAATATTCAAGCTTAAACTCTGTCCCCGGCAATATCTTTTTGTAATTGTCTTCGTCAACTTTATATATTTTAATAGTTTTTTTCCTAACTGTAGCTGACGAAGTCATATCCCTCAAAACTGTGTTTGTTCGGCTGTTATATTCACCATTTAAGGATACATTATTACTTAATTTGATACTTCCGACAAAATTGGTATCTATTGAATATACATATTCCAATACAAACCCTTCTTCATCCGGTATAACCATTTCAATTTGCTTTGTTTTATTATCATATTTAAATCTATAGCTCGTATCACTTATAGGTCTTCCTTTATTTCCCTCTCCGGCAGGGTCATATCTATACAACTTCACAGAATCTATATCCAGAGTGGGATTTACTGTTTCTCCACCATCAATCTTATCCTCAAGTGTCAATGTTTTTGAATTCAAATCCAAATTTTCGCCTTTAGGATTAATTGCTATGCTGTATTTTATTTTATTTGAAGGCTTTCTCCCTTGAATAATATTCCCATTCGAATCTAATAAAGGGTTGTCATTTTCATCAAGTTGATATCCGTTTTTATCAATTTTTTTCGGGTCTCTTTTGACAGTCGTTTCCGTTGAAGAAGATTCATTATCAAACTCAGCCCTATTTAAATATAACTTGCTTTCATTATTTAAATCTTTCCAATAATTATCATCCTTAATATCAACTTCATATGTGATAACTATTCGTGGAAAATTTGATGAAAATTTATAGTTTTTAATTTTAATAATTATTTCTTCTATTCCATATATATCATTTATCTCTACAGAAGGGTTGTCGAAATCAAATTGAAATCCTTCATAGTTTTCATCCGACGTATAAATGTCATTTTGATAAAATCCAGCTTTCAAACTGCCCTTGATAAATTTTGTACCTTCAGGAAGTCTGTCCCTAATTACCAATTCTTTTTCATTGTCTTCCGCCTTTGTATCCAATAAAATCCTATATTTTATTTTGCCCTTTAATTCATCATATTCAAACCGTGTTAAACCAGACTTATATACATCCGCTCCATACATCTCTCCCGTCTTAACAGCTTTCACTATTCTCGGTAACTTTTCGAAAATATTGTCAACTTCTTTTCTCAGTTTTCCAAAAATTCCTTCGTTCTTTGAATAGGCCACATCTTTGGATTTAAGATTTGTCAAATCTGTATAGGTTGAATAGGTGCCCAGAGAAAGTTCTTTTGCTTGCAGTTCAAAGCCGTTTTTAGGCACAATATCTATAGTGAAGCTTTTTACTTTACTTTCAGAATCGGTCGATTGAATTTCTGCACCATATCTGTCATAATATTTAATTTTTATAGATACTTCGTTTTTATTTAATGTTTGATTATTATATGCAACACCGTTTCCTTCATACTTATAATTTTGATTGTCATCAACTTTTAAAGTCAACCAAGCCTTGAAACTATCTTCCAATTCACTTGCTATTGCATAATGACTGTCTATACCTATACTTACACCGTTTTGATTTACCGCATCATGAATCTTATCTTCATACTTAACCTCGGTTAAAATTCCCTCAGATAAAGTTAAATTAACATCCCAACGATTTTTAAATTTGTGTTCCGATACAAGTTCCCCGGTACTTGTTGATTTATTCAACTCTTCAGGTCGATTTACTATATCTACTACAACAGTGTCTGTTATATCTCCATCTCCTGAAAGCTCCCCGGTATTTGACACTTGAGTTTCCCCTTGCCCGGGTCTTGTATAATAAAATATTGTATAGCTATCTGTTTTATATAAGTTATTTAAATCATTTGTATAATCCGGAAACTTATAATAAATGTGATTTGAATTTATATTAATTTTTTCCTGTTCGCCTGTACGATCATTTAATAGTAAAACTTCACCGCTAAGTTCACCAGGTATACGGTCTTTAAATACCCATCCCGAAAC
>JAEXBH010000046.1 GCA_023394215.1 Bacillota bacterium
TTAAAATATTTCTCATTGCCTGCCTGATAAACATAGTCATAATAGAGGCGGAAATTCCATGTCCTACAACATCCGCCATATAAACTCCGATCTTATTGTGATCTATCTCTATTACATCAAAAATATCTCCGGATAAATTATTTGAAGGAACATGCCCATATTGAAAGTATACATTGGAAATATGCTTTATCCTCGGCAAAATACTCATCTGAATATTTCTCGCCAAAATAACATCATCATTCATTTTTTTATTGGCATTAAAAAGCTCCAAGCTTATATTTGTTTCAGATGTAATATCCCTAAAAACCTCCACATATCCTTCAAGCTTCTTATCATCCCCGAAAACCGGAGATGCCTTAACCGAATATATCTTTCCGTTTATTTCAACCTCTCTTTTAATTGAGTTCTGATGAAGCAAAACCTGCTCAGGCAAATCAAAAGAAGCATTCTTTTTACCTTCTTTTTTTACCCTTTCCAAGGTTTCCAACATCGCCTTATTTTCAAACAAAGTCTTTCCCTCTTTATCCCTGATTCTTACAAGGTCTTCCATTGAATCAAGGACGTGAAATTTTCTACTTTCTACAAATTGAGAAAAATCTTTGGCGTCTAATACTTTGTCTCTCATACACACCTCTAAAATAAATCCTTGGGATTCGGCCCTATAAACTGATAATAGTCTACTTCTATCCTTCCGTTATAAAGTTTCCTCTTTTGGTCAGCTTGTTTACCGACTTCCCTCTCGAAATCCTTATCCGCTGTGATTATATAATAAGACCAGGTAAATAAACTCTTAAATTTTTCCTTAAGACTATCATAAATAAGTCTCAAAGACTTCTCATCTCCCAGTCTCTGTCCGTATGGCGGATTGGATATTACGACTCCGAAGTTATCCTTAAGCCCGACCCTTTGCATATCCTTTACTACAAAATTTATATCATCTTCCAAGCCCATATTCAAGGCATTGTCCCTGGCTATCTCCACTGCTTTCGGATCTATATCAAAACCTGTAATATCAAGCTTTTCCTTCTTCATAACTTCATAACAGTACTTTTTTTCTTTTCTAAAAACTTCTTTGTCAAAAAAAGGGTACTTAAAAAATGCAAAATCCCTTGATATGCCCGGAGCTATATTCTTTGCCAACATAGCAGCCTCTATTAAAATAGTTCCGGAACCGCAACAAAAATCAACCAAAGGCCTCGTTCCGTCCCATTTTGAAAGTTGCACAAGGGCGGCGGCTAAGGTTTCCTTCATGGGAGCTTGATTCTGTTTAAGTCTATAGCCCCTTTTATGGAGTGCAGCTCCGCTTGTATCAAGACCAACCGTAACAAGATCTTTTAATATTGAAATCTCTATCCTGTAGTCTTCCCCGTCCTCAAAAAACCAATCCTTATCATAATGTTTGGATAAAGCGCTTACTATCGCTTTTTTTGATATTGCCTGTATATCTCTCAAAGAATAAAGCTTGGATTTCAAACTTCTTGCATTAACTATATACTTGCCGTTTTTCGACAAATAATTCCACCAATCAAAAACTTTCAAATTTTCAAAAAGCTCCTCGAAGGATACAGCTTTAAATTCCAATAATTTTATAAGGACCCTGTCTGCTGACCTAAGCCATAAGTTTGCCCTTACAATATCTCTGAAACTGCCTGTAAATTCAACTTTTCCATTTGACGTATGAACATTTTCAAACCCCAAATTTTGGCATTCTCTCTTTACAAGCCCTTCCAAACCGAATGCCGCAGTCGCTATAATCTCATAAATCTTATCTTGCATGTCATCCTCCTTAAATAATTATATCAATAATATTAATATATTGTTGTATTTTTTTATTATTGGGTATATATAGTTTGTACGATACGGCAATATCGATAATGAAAATATGGGAGGAAGATATGACATTTTTAAAAGACACTGTTCAAACAGGCGATTGGAAAGGTGAAAAGCACGTTCCTGCAATAGTTGTTGAAAGCGCAAAAAAGGGTAACACTTTAGTTAAGGTAAAGGTTGGAGAAGAAATTGCCCATCCTAACACCTTAGAACACCATATAGCTTGGCTTAAGTTGTACTATTTACCTGAAGGAAGCAAACTTCCTATAGAATTGGCTAATGTAAACTTCTCAGCTAACGGAGAATCCAACTTATTCACCGAACCTGAAACCCTTGTTAGATTCAAGGCTGAAAAAAACGGTCAATTATTTGCTCAATCTTACTGCAATATCCACGGTTTATGGGAAAGTCAACTTGACTTAGTATTGGAAGATTAGTAAATATAGGCTATAAAATTAAAAAGCAAGAAAAAGCATACTCGGTGTGAAAATCTGCACCCGGTATGCTTTCTTTAATTTAAACACAAATATGAGCCGCAAAATTGCGGCTCATACATCAATTCGCCTAAGCGAAATCTATCCTATTCTTCTACGTCTTGCTCTCAATACGAGTATTAATGCTAATGCTAATCCGGTTACCAAAACATAATATCCCATGTTTACAGTATCACCTGTCTTAACTACCGGCTTATTTGTATTAGGTTTATTAGGGCTCGGATTATTAGGATTTGGTTTGTTAGGTTTTGGATTATTAGGGTTTGGCTTGTTAGGCTCATCCGGCTTAGGTGTCGGCTCCTCTACAAGCTTATACTCATAAATAATAAGTTGCTTTTCTTCAATAACCTTTCCACTTACAGGATCTGTTTTAGGATCCACTTTACGTTCGGTCAAAACATAAGTTTTACCGTTTTTAACAAGTTTCTTAGGCATAAAAGTTTCATTATTTGTATCATAATCGGTTCCTACTTGAGTTCCGGCCTTCTTAACTATATAATTACCGTCACTGTCCTTTTCCTTTACTGCAGGGTTTTCAAGAACTTCATCCGTACCTTCGATTATATACTTTACAACTACTTCTCCACCCTTTTTAGGTGCATAATCATAGTTAATTACCTGATGTTCTTTTGCTACCTTACCTTCAGCAGGTGATGAATTTACAGTTACCTTATTACCGTTAAGATCGTCAACAGCAGGATAATCTCCGTCAGGTTTTACATTTGTAGATACCAATTCGTAAACTTTACCGTCCTTATCCTTTAAGAACTTAGGAAGCAAAGAAGCATCCGCTTCAGCAGACTTAGGTACACTGTAAGAAGTTCCTACATATTGATCCTTTACCAAGTCTCTATTAGGTTGTAACTTAGTAGAAGTTCCTTCAATATAATATGCAACCTCTACAGGCTCTCCCTTAACCTTTGAAAGTATAACCCCTACTCTTTCAGGTTCTGTAGGTAACAAACTGTTAGTACTTACAGCAAAAGAGTTCCATGCCGCCTTCATTTCAATTTCTTCACTTCTCTTAGGCATTCCTTCCACCAAGATTGCCGCATCGACAGCATCTTCTTTAGGGGCCTTCATTGTGAATGTCAAAGTAATATCCTGTCCTTTTACCCAAGTAACTCCATCTTTAAGTTCAAGTTTAAAACTACGAACCTTAGCCCAATCATCAGCGGTCCATGCTGCTGTATCTTTAGTCCATTGAGGATCTTCAGCTCCTGCAGGATCAACATGCTTATATGCTCCTGTAGGATATTTCACCTTTGAATAAAGATCATCCCTCTTCGGATTTTGAGATGTACTGTAGTATACGTCTATTTTATCCTTCCATTCCGCCGGAAGCTCTATCGGTCCGTTTAAAATAGGAGTAAAGGCACTTCCACGGTCTGTACCGTCTACTATTCCAAGATCTCCTACTCCAGGTAAAACATCAATAAATCCCATCTTAAATATGTCTTTACCTGTTGTATTGGTCATATCCAATTTATAACTGATATCCTCTCCCGGTGTAGTATAACCGAAAGTTGAATATTCGCTGTCAAGACTTCCCTTAACATATTTTTTAATCTTTAAATCATCTCTTGAGTATTTCACATATTCTGCATGCCAAACTGCACGATCTTGTGAAGAATCTCCGCTTTTATTTATATCGTCCGCATCTTGTTCAATAGTAACACTATTGTTTGCATCGGTCTTAAGCTTTGTATCGGTTGAACTCATACCGTAAGCTTTTATTTGAAGCTCATCAGGTGAGTTATCTGAAATGTTAACATCAAAAATTAATTCAAGACGCTCTCCCGGAAGTAATTTTTCTACATCCCAAGTAGCCTTTACAAGTTGTTGACCGCTTCCCTTATAGTCATTATCAAGCACCACAAAGTTTCCTGATACTTCTTTGGTTTCAGCTACAAAAGCACGCCCTGAAGTAAATTTATGCACTGCTGAGCCATCCCCTTTAACTTTAACACCAAGCGGAAGCAAAACTGTAACATCAATATCTTTCCTAAGCTCTGCACGTGATGTACTGAAATTGTTGAATATTAATTGAACTTTATTATCCCCGGTCTTTACAACATTTCCGTCTTTATCCGTAAAAGATACGGTTCCCCTCACTACAGGATCAGACACTTCCTTTTGAACGATTACGGCTGTACGCTTACCGGTAAGTGTGTCCGTATCTCCACCGGTCCTACGAATAACTTTTCCATCAGCCATTGTAACTACAAAAGATGGCTTCCACCACGCTTCACCTTCAGCACCTTTCACAATTGTGAAAATTGAATGTGTTGTATAAGCAACTCCTCCGAAAATAGTACTGCCGTCATTGTTTTCATAAGACAATGAATAGCTCACAACCTTATCGGTATCTTTCAAGCCCAAATCAGTACGGCCTATTCTCACGTAACCCCAAATCTTATCAATGTCACTGAAGTCAACTACCTTACTCTTTGTACTGCCGTCCTGTAATTTAACGGTTAAAGTAGTTTCAGGCACAATTCTAAGCTTGTCTCTGCCTTCAGTTGAAATATAATTTGAACAAGGTACATATATTGCAATTGAACCGAAATCAAGCTTACTGTTATCGAAAGAATATTCAGTTACACACTTTTTATATCCGTCTTTAAGTATATTGTTTATGTTCCACTCGCTCTTGTCCAAGGTATTTCCATTTACATCGGTTAATACCTCCTTGTCCTGAAGCACTAAATGAAAGTTTTCTTCGAAAACCAAACGTTCTGTATCTACCACTGCAGGATTAGGATTTACATTGTCCGCCGGAGCAATTGCACCCTTTCCATCAGCAGGCCCTTTTACAATCGGCGGATAGTATGCTCCGTCCGCCGGAGCTAAAGGCGAATCCATTGGAGCTACTACGGCATTTGAGGCGTTTGAGTCCTTAGTTTCAACTTTATCAAAAAGATTAGTAGTATTCAACTTTGCCGCATTAGGAATCTTTGTATATTTATCTATGGCATCACTGGTCTTTGTAACAAGCTCAAGTTCGGTAGTAAACAGAACTTCCTTACCTTCTTGTTGAGCAAAATCTGGAGCCTTAAAAGTCCATTTCACAGTACCGTTTTCATTGTTTGTCGCCACAAGAGCATCCCCTGAAAGGGATTTTGAACTCACATAAGTAAGTCTTGAATCGAGCTTATCTTCAATAACGATGTCTGAACCCGGCTTAATATAAATACCGCCTGCCATAGGAAGAACTACCGTTGCCTTAATTTTCCACACTACGTTGTCTCCGGGACGTGCGGCATTTAATTTATGATCTCTTTCCACATACATATATTCCTTGGAAATACTTTGTGTATAGGCGGATTTAACATTTATAACGGCATCCTCACTTTGTGCCGCAGCCATATCTCC
>JAEXBH010000088.1 GCA_023394215.1 Bacillota bacterium
GTTTTATCCTTGCTCCTTATAAGAGCTTCGATTGAAGGGTCAAGTGCAGGTAAATCCAAGGCTGAAACCTTGGCTCCCGTAGATTTCACATCTATACCATGCTCTTTAAGCATATCCTCCTGTTCCCTCAACCTGAAATATGTATTTATGATATCAAGGTCTACAAGGACAACTTCTTTCCCTTCTTTTTTGAAATTCATAGCCAAATTTATAGATAATTCCGTCTTACCGCTCCCGAAGTGGCCGGTAACTACTATAATATTGTGATTAAATTTCCAGTTCATATTGCCCTCCATATTTGACACTCGATTTCACTTATAATATATCACACTAATAAGATGGGATAAACAAACTGTTTTTAAAATTAGTTAGCTATTCTTAACCATATACATAGTCAGGCCATAAAAAAGGCTCATATATACTATATTCTTGAATTACTTTATAATGTTGAAATCAACAATTTTGTTGAAAATTATAATTAATAAATTTTAATATTTTAAAGTTGTTTCCTCTATTTTATGAGATTGTTATTATACAAAGTCCTTTTATGAAATAAATTATATCAACATTATGTTTAAGAAATTTATATAAATCGAGGTCATAATTTGCATAATAATATTTAAATCAATACTTAGATTGCAACCAAAAGTTTTCTAAAATATCAGCTGTAGATAAACCCTCGGACAGTTGACATAGAACATAAAAAGCGGAAAAATTCAAAAAGAATTCTTCCGCTTAAGTTTTATATTAAATTAAAAGAAAATAAAAAAGCTGAAAGCCAAAAACAGGCATGACCCCCATATAGCATATATACCGAATTTTACGGTTAAAATTCCACCGAGAGCTGCTCCGAGTGTAAATATAACTATTATGGAAAAGTAATGCACAGCCTTTTTTAAATAGGCCTTCTCCCCATTTTTACTGTAGTGGGCAAGGGCTTCCATACCGCTTCTAAGATTTCCCAAACACATGGTTGACGCATAGTCGTAACCCCTTATTTTTCTGAAGGCTTCAACCTGCAAGGCACAAACAAAGGAAACAAGCATTGTTGCCAGCCTGTTTAATTCAGGCGGTATAAAGCCTACTAAAAATAAAATCAGTATTTCTATACCGATTATAGCTTGCCTCCAATAAAGAAATCTTATTTTGATCCTGTCCTTTATAAATTCGGTCAAAAATATGCCTACAGCAAAGGCTAATATAGGTATAAGATACCTAAGGGCAATATTAAAATCTCCACTTAAAATGTTATAGCCCATTATCACCATATTGCCGGTCTGCCCGTTGGAAAAAACCTTATCTCTGCCAAAATAAGTGTAAGCATCCATATAGCCGCCCGACAGCGATAGAAAAACGCTGGTTATCAGGGCTTCTGACACTAAATCCTTGTCTTTAAGACTTCTTATTTTTTTATCCTTAAGCATAGAACTACTCTTCTGATCTTGCTACATTCATCATTATGGCACATTCCATCCTCTTTCTGAACAACTTGCAGCCATATTCATAAACTTTTGATATATCCCCTCTGGCATGATACGCATTTGCAGGACATCCTCCTGCACAATAAAGCTTGGCCCAACAATCTTGACATTCATCCCTCGTATATATGTTGCATGCTCCGAACTCATTTCTAAGGTCGTTTCTTGTGATTCCGTCAAAAACATTGCCCAAACATTTTTCCTTATCATTTACAAACTGATGGCAGGGGAAAAGATCTCCCGTCGGAGTCACTGCCATATATTCGGTTCCCGAACCGCATCCGGCAATCCTCTTGTAAATACAAGGGCCCGATTGCAGATTTATAGTGTAATGATAAAAGTTGAAAGGCCTTCCCTCTTCCTCTCTTCTAAGCATTTCTTTAGCCAAAATTTCATATTGGTCAAATAAGAAAGGTAAATCTTCATCTGTCAGAGCTGCCGGCGAATCTCCGGCGGCTACTACGGGCTCCATACTCAATTCCCTAAAACCAAGGTCTGCCATATGAAAGACATCTTCGGTAAAATCCCTATTGTAATGGGTATAGGTTCCTCTTATGTAATAACTCTTATCCCCTCTGGACTCTACGAGCTTTTTAAAGTTCGGTACTATTCTGTCGTAACTTCCCCGTCCGTTTATATCAACCCTGAACCTGTCGTTGCTTTCCTTTCTGCCGTCTAAGGATAAGACTACATTATGCATCTCCCTATTGGCAAATTCTATGACTTCGTCATCAAGCAAGACTCCGTTGGTAGTAAGGGTAAATCTGAAATTTTTATTATGGTCTTTTTCTATGCTTCTTGCATAAGCAACTACGTCTTTTACTACCTTCCAATTTATTAAGGGTTCCCCGCCAAAAAAGTCCACTTCAAGATTTCTTCTGTTACCGCTGTTTTCTATAAGAAAATCTATCGCTCTTTTAGCCACTTCAAAAGACATAATGGCATTTTCTCCATGATAGGTGCCTTGCTTTGCAAAACAATACTCACAGGAAAGATTGCAGGTATGAGCCACATGAAGACATAAGGCCTTTATTTCAGGATTTTCCTTCATTTTAAGCTTTAGTCCCTTGTAAGTGTCTCTACTGAAAAGTTGTCCGCTTTCTTCCAAATACGCCACATCCTCAAGGCAACTTACTATATCTTCCTCGGATATATCCAAGTAAGCATACTTTTCCATGATGCTGCTTATGATTTCCTCCTTACTGTAAGACTCATACATAGAGATAATATCATAGGCAACCTCATCAACGGCATGAATAGCTCCGCTATAAACGTCAAGAACAATATTATAGCCGTTTAATTTATACTGGTGTATCATCTTAGAACCTTTCGCAAGGTTGATTTGCTACACCTGATGATGTCTTTGATGCTGATTGGCATGATGTTTGGCATTCTCCACATCCGCCGTCTATCATTGAAGCTTGTAAACTTCTCGTCTTTATTGTCTTTATCCTTCCGATACTTTCACAAGGTTGATTTGCTACACCTGATGATGTCTTTGATGCTGATTGACATGATGTTTGGCATTCTCCGCATCCGCCATCTTGAACAGATGCCTGTAAATTTCTTGTATTTAATGTTTTTATTCTTTCCATAAATATTCCTCCCCAATTATAGATATTTATATTTTATATACATTTTCACTTATTTGCAATGATATATATGCTATTTTCATCATGACTACCTGAAAATCTTAAAGTCATATCCGCATCCTTGTATAAAGATAAAAGCTTTAATTCCTCAACACCCACTAACTGCCCCGGAAGCAAAAAAGGAACTCCCGGCGGGTATATCCAAACATATTCAGCCGACTCTCTTCCCAAAGCCTCTTCTAAACTTACCAGGATTTTTTTCTCCGATAATGCGGAGCTTATAGACCTTGACCCTTGGCTAATCCTTATATCTTCATAAACTTTCAAGGGACCTTCCTGCAAGTTCCTATCTATATCCGCTAAAGCCTTAGCCAGGACCGTCAGTTTATTTATATCAATGCCCATACCCGTATAAGCTATCAAATAGTCCTTTGAAACCATCTCCGTTTCTATATTATAGCTTTCTCTTAAAACACCGGCTAATTCCTTGGCAGACATATTTGTCCTACCGGTAAAAATTAAAATCTTAGATAAATCTCTTTCAAAGCTGCCAACAGTATCATAAGGAATTTTTAAATGTCTGAGATTTTCTGTCATCCTGTAAAACTCTTCCAAATTATCCCGCCATCCTCCGAGGATTTCTTCGCCTTTGCTCAACAAAAGGTCTATATTTGCATCTATGGATGCCATAAAAAGATAGGAAGGGCTTGATGTTTGAAATATTGATAGGGCATGTTTAAGCCTTTCCCTATCTATTTCTCCATTTTCAAGAAGTATCGCCGTTTGTGTCAGGGACGCCAAGCTCTTATGAAGGCTTTTCACAACCAAATCCGCCCCTTCCTCTATGGCGGATTTAGGAAAATACGGAGATAGTCCCAAATGGGCTCCATGGGCTTCATCTACAAAAAGTCTCACCCCATATTTTTTACAAAGCTCCGATATGGCTCCTATATCGCTTATTACCCCTTCATATGTGGGACTTGTCAACACAAGAAGTTTAATATCCGGAAATTTTTTAAACTTTTCCTCCACATCATCTGCTTCAATACCCAAAGAAATCCCAAAATTTCTATCAATTTTGGGATTAATATATTGAACATCCAAATCCATGAGCTCAAGGCAATGATAAACGGACTTATGACAGTTTCTTGCAAGCAAAACCCTGTCCTTCCTCTTCAAAACGGTATATAAGGCAGCAAGATTGCCCCCGCTTGACCCGTTTACCAAATAATAAGCCCCTTTAGCCTTCCACAAGCTTGCAGCCCTCTCCATGGATTCTTTTAATATTCCTTCAGGCTGATGCAGGTTATCCAAGCCCTCAACTTCGGTAACATCCATATTCGCTCCCAAATCTTTAAGGAAATCCTCCCCGTAAAAATCAAGATTTCTATGGTGCCCCGGCATGTGAAAGGCTATTTTAGTTTTGTCATATTCTTTAAGTATATCAATTAATCTCTTGGTCATAATATCTCCTAACTTAATAAGAATATTCTACCATTCAATCAATTATTTGTTAACATAAGCTTCCAGCTTATAACTGCCGGATGTAAATAAAACCGCAGATAAAAGAAGTATTATAAAGGCAGCAGGGAAAATATTCCCCTTATCAAGTATCTGAATTATCCATGTTATAGGTGAAATATAGGATAAATTCTTAAGCAAGGATCCGCTCAATATATCTCCTGCAGCACTTAAGCCTATAAGGACTATAGAAATTAACATACCTGTAGCCATGGCGATTTGCGGTTCCTTAAATATCCTAAACAATACAAGCCCCAAACTTAAGCTGAATATCATAGAAAGAACTATTATCAAGACAGCCCTATAAATCATAACCAAACTTGCCTTATAAATAAAAGCCCCTACTGCAAAGATTATAAAATTAGCAAGAAGCATAAAGATTGCATAAGCCGCAAAAAGTGCAAGATTTATGGCAATGCTTGAGTTAGGACTTACAACAGCCCTCTTAAGGCTGTTATTTTTCTTAAGACTTACAAGGTCAAAAGAAACTTGAGCTCCTCCCATTATTATATAAAAAGAAAGCAACATCGTTATTGTAAACAGGGTGCCGTTTTCAGACTTAAGCTCCTGCTTATTTTCAATCACACTTATCTTATTCACAAAATAATTATCTAAACTGTCCGTATTTTCCATAAGCTTGTTAGACATCAAAGTGCTTTTCAAGATAATATTGTGTACAACACTCCTAAATGTAGATTCAAAAGCCACGGATTTACTCTTCTCATTTCTTGTATAAAGTTCAACTGCAGGTTTTTCTCCCATTTGCAATCTATTGATGTAATCATCGGGTACCCTGTAAACAGATCCCGCATCTCCCACTCTCAACTTTTCCAAGGAATCTTCCATATCCTCAACAATATTTCTATCAAAATCCTCTTTTTTAAGAGCTTCCGTCAGACTTTCATTACCCTGTCCCATGACTATCAAAGTTGCCTGACCGCTTGAAGAAGGCGCTGCGTTTCTTCCCATATCTATGAAAATAAACAAGGAGGACATAACAAGGGGCATAATAAAGAAAATCCCCAGATAAGCAGGATTTGTAGCCACCCTCTTAATGTGAAATTTTATCATATTAAATAATTTTTTCATTATGCTCTCTCCTCTCTCATCCCCAATACCTTAAAGTGCATAAGGTTTATTATTACCATTAGCCCCAAAATCAACAAATAGAAAGGCAAAAATTTATCTATGCCTTCTCCTCTCAAAATATTAAAGAAGGGGTCCACAAGAACCTTTTTTAAAGGATTTGATGCCAGCCAGGCAAATACCGGATTATCGCTAATCTTATCAAGCGGCAAGACTCCTGAAAATATTAAGTAAACAAATGTTATCGAAGATGATACCAAAGCCGCTTTGCTTTCATTTAAAAATATGGATATAAAAGACGCCAAAGATACTACAAAAAGCGTAAAAACAAGCAGTATAGCAAGGTATAAGATTATATTTCCGCCAAATGTCGAAGCGTCTATAAGCTTCCAACAAACTATATACAAGGCAAGCAAAACCATGTAAAATAAACTGTCAGTAAAAAGACTGTATAAAATCTTTTGGTAATGCTTGAAAGGTAAAATACTTAACCTCTTTCCCAAGCCTTTAAACTCGGGCTTTGCACCGACTTGTATAACTGTAGAAAAAATCATAAGCAAAACATAACCAATACTTACTATTGAAAAATATTGCCTGCCGTTTACCGATCTTGAGCCGTCAACCAAATTGGACCTAAATGCCACATCCGCCTCAACCTTCACAAGATTTTCCAAAATTCCCGAAAGCTCTGATTTAGATAGCTTTTTATCCCCTGCAAGTTTTTCTATAATTTTCCCTTCCTGTAACTTTATATTTATTTCTTCAAGCATAAGCTTTAAATAACTTCTCTGACTTAAAGAAGACTTGGCCTTACCCTCAAGCTTTATTTTATCCTGTCCTTCTTTATCAAGCAGGGACTTACCATAATTTTCATCAACATATATACTGTAATCAGCTTCTTTCTTATCGGTTTTAACTATTATATTTGACGCCGCAAGGCTCTCGAAGTACTTATCCAAAAGCCTTCCGACCTGACTTTGGTCCTTGTTTTCTATATTTACTCTTATCTTGGGAGCTTTAGACTCTACGGAAAATGCCGCTCCGCTTGTAATAGATAAGAATACGGATAATATGATAGGAAGCGCCAAATAAGAAAAGATCAACTTGTGTGACTGCTTCATATATATGCTTAAATTAGTTTTCAAATAATTTAAAAATTTCATAATATCACCTAATCTCTCAAATTCTTTCCTGTAAGCTGCAAGAAAGTTTCTTCCAAAGATAACTCCTCTACTGATAGAGATTTTATAACCGCATCGGTATCTTCTACAGACTTTATCAGCTTCATCATGGAAAATTCTTTTGAATTTACCGTAAGCTTAAGTTTATTAAAGTCAGTCTCTACATTGCTTATGGAATTGTTGCTCTCTAAAAGTAATTTTTCAAAACCTTTCGGCACAAAATCAACTTCAAGCAGGATATTACCGGATTGTCTTGCCAAATTTTTAACTTCTTCCTTGCTTCCGTAAGCAACCTCTCTGCCCAAGTCCAAAACATAAAGCCTATCGCACAAAGCTTCTATTTCTTCCATATAATGGGAAATATATAAAATAGTTGTTCCCCTCTCATTTAAACCCTTTAAAAAATCAAAGATGTATTTTCTTGATTGGGGATCGACCCCTACTGTAGGCTCATCCAATATCAGAAACTCCGGATCATGCAAAAGGGCTGCAGCTATATTTAATCTTCTCTTCATACCTCCGGAATAGGTCTTTACCTTTTTTTTAGCACTTTCAGTAAGCCCTGTAACCTCTAAAAGCTCTTCAATCTTTGCCTTCAATTTCTTGCCGCTAAGACCGTACATACCCCCGAAATATTCAAGATTGGAGTAGGCATTCAAATCCTCTAAAAGAGCTATATCCTGCGGCACCAAACCAAGCTTTTCTCTTATCTTCAAAACATTATTCTTTATGGACATACCGTCAAGAAAAACCTCTCCTTCGTCAGCCTTTATAAGTCCGGTAATTATATCTATAAGAGTAGTCTTCCCTGCGCCGTTGGGTCCTATAAGCCCAAATCTCTCCCCTTTGTTAATCTGCATAGAAACATTTGACAAGACATTTTTGCCGTCATAACTTTTATATATATTTTTAACTTCCAAATAAGCCATTTCTTTATCCCCCTGTTATTTATTACAAAATAAGTATACAGAATCTTTTAGCGGACAGCTATTGCCATAGGTAATTATTTAAAGTGACTTTTGTCACTTTCTCTCCCAGTCTCCATTTCATTCATGAAAAACTAAAAAAGCTTAATTCCATCAACTTTCAAACAATAGCTTTCCATAAATCTTTTAAAATAAACAAGGCAGGTAAACTGTTCACCTGCCAAAATATTAGTTATTCAATCCATTTTCTATGGCAAAAATTGCCAACTGGGTCCTATCTCTGAGATCAAGCTTTAAGAGAATTTGACTTATGGAATTTTTTATAGTTCCTTCAGATAAAAACATAATTTCAGCTATCTCTCTGTTATTTCTGCCCTTGGAAACATTTTTTATAATCTCACGTTCCTTATCATTAAGATCAAGATCGGGTAGCTTAGCCTTGCCTAAAGAAGTCCGATTTACCAGCTTCGAAGACACTTCCCTATCCATTACTATTTTCCCGGATAAAACAAGCTTTATACCCTCATAGATTTCCCTATAATCACTGTCCTTAAGAAGATATCCCGATGCCCCAAGTTTCATGGCCTCAAGTATATACTCGGTATCCTGGAAAGTAGTGACTATAAGTATATAGGTATCCGGAAAACTTTCTTTTATAAGCTTTGTTCCCTCTATACCTCCGGAAACCGGCATCCTTATATCCATCAAAACAATATCGGGTCTATGAGTTCTTACAAGTTCATAAGCCTCCTTACCGTTTGAAGCAAGCCCTACTACCTCTATATCATCAAGACTCTCCAACATTATCTTGAGTCCCGACCTTATAAGTTGCTCATCATCAGCTATAATCAACCTGATTTTATCCTTCATATTGCCCCTCCTCAACTCTTTTTAAAACAAGTCTGATCATAAAACCTCGACCGGGGCTTGACTCCATACCAAATATTCCATGAAGCTCTTCAACCCTCTCCCTTATTCCTCTTATTCCCTGGCCAGGGTTAATGGATTCCACTCCCTGTCCATTGTCTTTCATAGTCAAAATAAGTTCATTTTCAGTAAAAATCAAACTTATATTTACCAGGCTTGCCTTTGCATATTTTCTGGTATTTGAGAGAAATTCCTGACAAGCCCTGTATATTAGAAGCTCCTGATCCTCGCTCAGCTTCCACGCCTGCCTGTTGGTTCTAAAATTTATATCAAGCCCCTGTTTAAGCCTTGAAACATTAAACAACTCCTCAAGTGACAATAAAAGATTTCCCGAACTTAACCCGTCAGGCCTCATATCATGAATCAACTTTCTTATATCCTTCAAACCCTTACCGGCAAAATCCTTGAGGTTACTTGCCATTTTGGAAACTTCTTCATTGTTTTTCTCACTTAATTTTGCAATTGCTCCAAGCTGAACTATTATGGTGGTAAGACTGTGACCTACCGAGTCATGTAAATCTCTTGAAATCCTGTTTCTTTCCTTCAAAACATAAATATCCTTTATTGTGTTCATACTCTCTTCAATCTTGTCATACCTGAGCGTTTTGGAAACAAGCTCCTTTTCCATTGCCCTGTTAAGCTTAAAAATCCTTTCAAAATCTCTTATTATAAAATAAAGACTTATTATCAAAACAAAAAAAACACTGAGTACAGGCAAAAGTTTAAAAGCCTTAAAAACAATTATCTCATAAAGTCCAAAAATAAGAAAAACAAAAACAAAGCTTAAATAAACTCCGGGTTTCATATCTATAAAACTTATATTTACAAGTATATAAGTGAAAACACTCAAACTGAAATCCTTAAAGTAATTTGTAAAAATTACAAAAAAGACCAAGTCAAAAAATGTGCTCAAATAAAAAGTTATTTTTTTCTCTATAAAATTACTCCTTACCTGACTGTTTATTATAATCATAAGAAGCAGACCGAAACCTATCCAATCCCCCGAAAAATTATTGAATATTACATAGTCCAACAAGAGTAATATGCCCATTATCGCCTGGACAAGCGCCATATATTTTTTCATAAAATCTCCTAAATATGTCTAATTATATCAGATATTTAAATAATTAATAAAGTCTTAATGTATCCTTATAAACTGCAAAGCAGACAACTTTTTGTCGAAAAATCGACTCAAGAAATGTTTGTTAATATTTTTTAATATTTCTAAATAAAATCTATATTTTATCTATTTATATTTTATTTATTTTTCATAATAAAAATAAGCGTACCTCAGAAAAGTTTATATTTTTTTCTTAAAATTTCCCAACCGATAAATTATCCGTCAAAAGGTTAAGGGATAAAAATTAAATTTGAGATTAGGACAAATTTTTTAGCCTCCATTCCTATAATATTTTTCAGTTTTATTTTGTGAAAACGATGGTAATATTAAAATAGGAAAACTAAGGAGGTCTTATGGAAATTTTCAAAAATTTAGGCAAAAACGATTATGAGCAATTAAGCTTTTTCCACGATAAAGACAGCGGGTTAAAAGCAATAGTTTGTATACATAATTCAACTTTAGGTCCTGCTCTTGGCGGTTGCAGGTACTGGACATATGAAAGTGAAGAGGCTGCCATAAAGGATGTTCTGAGATTGGCGAGAGGGATGACCTATAAAAACGCTGCTTGCGGAGCCTTTCTCGGCGGTGCAAAGGCAGTCATTATGAAGGATCCTGACCATCCTCTTGACGAAGAAGCCCTTAGAGCATTCGGAAGATTTGTAGAGGGATTGAACGGCAGATATATAACTGCGGAAGATGTGGGAACTACTGAAAAAATCATGGACTATATCTACCAGGAAACTGATTATGTAGTCGGTACAGGCATAAGGCCGGGCACATCAGGCAATCCGTCACCATCTACCGGCCATGGCGTTTATATGGGTATGAAGGCTGCCGCAAAAAAGGCATTCGGCACAGACTCTTTAAAAGGAAAAACCGTACTTTTGGAAGGTCCCGGAAATGTAGGTCTAACTGTTGCTAAAAAACTCCTTGATGAAGGTGCAACAGTCATAGCATC
>JAEXBH010000183.1 GCA_023394215.1 Bacillota bacterium
CTTACAACAGTTTCCGGATTTATTGATACATCCAGCTGCTTTAAAATTTCTTTTGATTTATCATTCATTTTTTTATTATCTAAAAATAGGCCCTTTTTCAACTCTTGAGCAAAAAACAAATTTTCTGCGACAGTCAAATCCGGAATAAGGGCAAGTTCCTGATGAACAAAGGAAATCTTACTTCTTAAAAATTCCATACCCCTACTATCTTTTGAAATCTCTTGTCCTTCATAAAAAATCGTCCCTTCTTCATAATCTATAAGTCCGTCAAGAATATTCATAAGAGTGGTTTTCCCTGTGCCATTTTCACCTAAAAGTGCATGGATTTCCCCTCTATCTATTGAAAAATCAACATCTTTCAATACAAGATTTGCCCCATAGGATTTTCTTATTTTTTTCATTTCTATTATCTTATCACTCATAATTTTCCCCTATATAACAAACAAAGAGCCATAAAGACTCTTTGTTTGAAATTTTCATTAATATGGTGAATTTGCGTCTATAAAATCTCCAACATTTTCACTATTCACTATTTTAGGATCTATAAAAATGTCCTTTTCAACCTTTTCACCTTTGCTTATCTTAATTGCCACGTCTATAGCATCCCTGATCATCTTAGGGCTATATGTCGCTGAGAATAAATGAATATTTTTTTCTTCCTTTATCTTATTAAAATAAGATTGACTGCCGCCACATCCTGATATGTATTTAATATCGGTCCTTCCGGCGTCCTTAATCGCTTGTAAAAATCCTAATGAAGATTCATCATCTATTGAAAATATAGCGTCTAAATTAGGATTTGCAGTCAATAAATCAGCACCTGATTTCAAACCGTCTTCTTGAGTAAAACTTGCTGTTTGAAATTCCACCAATTTAATTTCAGGATATTTTTCCGCCATAACCTTTTTGAAATTATCGACCCTTTCTGTACTTACAGAACCTGCGCTCGGTACATTGTGAACAGCTACAGTTCCCTTGCCTTGAAGTTTTTCTCCAAGATATTCGGCAACTGTCAAACCTACCTTAGGATTATTTCCCGTTACATATGATGTATAATTAACATCCACTACTCTGTCAAACAGTACAAGAGGTATACCCGCATCAACAATTTTTTTCGCATAATTTGCAACTTCATCAGTATGGGGTTCAAGTACTATAACCGATGCCTTCATTCCGATAAGATCATCTATATTGGATGCTTGTTCACCTATATTGTTTGACTTAAGAATCTTTGCATTTATTCCTGTTTCTTTCACCTTTTCTTCCGCATTGTAAGATAAAGCTGCCAACCAACCGTGATCTGCTGCAAGAATAGCTATGCCTAAAGGAGCATCCTTTGCTTCTTCGGTTGATTTTTCCCCACTTTGAGTCTCAGCGGTTTTCTTACCCGCATCTTCCTTTTCTTTATTCGTATTAGCTCCACACGCTGTCAATATCAGCAAGAATGCCAACAATAAAGCACCGAATTTTCTGATTTTACTGTTCATTTTATATTTCCTCCCATATTTTATTCAACAGTAACCCACTTACCTAATTGGTCGCTCATAAAACAAGCTTCCACTATTTTTAATATGTGATTTGCATCCGAAAAAGTTGCGAAAGTTTGCTCATCTCCATAATGTCCTTCTCTAACGGCATTATAAAATGACTTAATGCTGTTTGTTAAAGCATCATGCCAGCCAACCGGATGTCCGTTTGGCAAAGTAGCAAAACTCTTAGCTTTCTCAGTCACATATTTATCAGCTGCATATATTTCCTCATTTCCCCGGTCTCTATGTCCAACCCACAATCTATCCGATTGCTCCTGTTTCCACTCTAAAGCATATTTTGCTCCGGAAATGTTTACCATAAGACCGTTTTTCTTTCCCGCACTCACTTGAGATACAAGCAAAGATCCGAAAAATCCTCCTTCAAATTCTACCTGTAGGATGGCTCCGTCTTCGTTTTCTACTTTGATCAACTCATAATTATCATCACCCTTTGATACCTGTTTAAATGTTCCGATATTATCATATTTTTTTCTTTTATCAAAGGCTTTAACAAGTTTTGCGTTTACAGCAACTATCCTATTTGATGTAATATATTCCAAGACGTCAAATAAATGAGAGCCTATATCTGCCAAGGCCCTTGATTGCCCCCCTATTTCTATATTCATTCTCCAATCATAGTCCGACTCAAACATAAGCCAGTCTTGTAAATACTCACCCTGTACTAAAAGGATCCGTCCTAAATCACCTGATTTAACTCTCTCATGCATTTCCTGAACCAAAAGATTATTTCTATAATTGAAGTTAACAGCTGTAAGAAGCTTTTTTCCCTCAATAGCCTTCAATAATTTCTCACCCTCAGCACTATTTTTAACTAAAGGTTTCTCTGCATATATGTTAATTCCATGCTCTATGGCAAGGCTATTAACTTCATAATGCATATTTGTTGGAGTGCAATTATGAATAATATCCAGGTCTTCACTTTCTATCATTTCCCTATAATCCTGATATATACTTTCACATAGTCCTAAAAGTTTAAATTCTTCAAGCTTTTCAATATTTTTATCAGCTATGGCAACAATTTTAGCTCCCGGAATCCTACCTATGGCTTCAATATGCTGCATGCCGATAAAACCTGCACCAACCACACCGATTTTCAGCATATAACCTCCTTATATAAGCGAAAACATTTTCACAACTGAATTTTATCACGCTTTTATTTTCGCGTCAATTTACCGCAAATTTTTCATTTTTTCTGCAAATTTTCTAAAAATAGTGTATAATAAGCTTAATAGCTATGTTGTATTTTTAAGTTTAAAATAAATATAGGATTTTAGAATTATAATTAAATTAAAAAAATTAAACATATAGCATATATGTTTAGGTTTTCAAATTATTTAAAGGAGCTATCGAATGAAGAAAATAAAAATAGACGATATTGCTAAAAAATCCGGAGTATCCATGGCTACAGTTTCCAGGGTTTTAAACAATTCAGGTCAGGTTAAAGAAAAAACTCGAAGCAAAGTATTAAAGGTTGCCCAGAAACTTGGCTACCACAATGAGTCTATAAGCAACAATATTAAAATTTCATCAAAAATTATACTTATGCTCATCCCCGATTTCTATAATCCATTCACCAGCACTGTAATATCAGGCGTATTGGATTCAATGAATTTACACAAATATAAGGTGATTTTTGCCAGTACAAAAAATTTTGACAACAATCTTGAAGACTATCTTAAACTGTGCCAAAACCTTTCCCTTGCCGGTATTATCTCTCTTGATTCAAATTCTATTCAGGGAAATAACATAATTGAGGGTTTGAGTAGAAATTATCCTATGGTGATGTGTTCAGAATACCCTGAAAATAACTCTCTATCCTTCGTAAGTATAGATGATAACAAGGCAGCATCGATAGCTACACAATATCTTCTTTCTCTCGGCAGAGACAAATTGGCCCTAATAAACGCATCAACAAAAAACAAATATGCAAGACATAGACAAAGAGGATTTTTGAACACTTTGGAACAACATAAAATAAATATAGATAAATCATTGATTTTGAATCTGACGACTATAGACTACCACTTAGCCTATACAAATGTAAAAAGTTTGCTTAGCCATGAAAATAGACCAAACGGCATTTTTGCAGTATCCGATATAT